>JAYUJV010000212.1:0-3199 GCA_043764975.1 Saprospirales bacterium | reverse complement strand
TGGAAAGATGAAAAAAAGGATATTTCTTTTATTGCAAAAAAAAGAAAATGGTCTAAAATCGCAGCATAAATATCCTTACTTTTGTACACCCTACCCTTCAAGGGTTTCTGTCAAAAATATAGAAAAAGTTGCTTTTCTACGTCTTTTTGTCAAAATAACCCTTGAAGGGTTGATTCCGTATTAATAATGAATATTTCTTCTAAACATTTCGCATCATCTCCCACCAGCCTTCTCTTTAAGGTCGCGAATACGTGCATCGGATTCGGTGTTTTCCTGCAAGCGATTCATAAGTTTAAGCGATTCGCCCCAAACTTCTTGAAGTACAGGTGCGACCTTTGTACCAAGGTTTTTTGCCGCTTCGGGATAATCTTTTAGCACTACATAAGAACGAGAATCTTCTTTTACTTCGTTCGATAGCAAGTGTGCGTTGTCTGTAAACCAAAGCAAAATACTATAAAAAAGCACAATCACAGCCGCCATCAAAGCGCCACCTGCAAATTGATTAATAAAATTGATGTGCGCAATTTGCAATGCACCTTCAAGCGCCGAACCAAGGAATCGGATAACCAAGACCACGATGATAAACGCCAACAGAAAACCTGCCAAATAGACCAAAGGCGTGTGGTTGTTCAAGATGCTTTCGAGTGCCGTACTCAGCACAGGCGCAAACTTGAAAGCCGCCAATATCCCAAACAAATAGGCAAAAGCAGTAAAAACGGTTTGGATAATGCCGCGCGAAAAACCGATATAAAAACCGTATCCAGCAGCCATCAAAAAAATGACATCAATAATCATGTTGTAAGTAATTTGTCAAAAATTGTATTCCACTACAAATATAGTTTTCTTTTATGACGTATAAATGAAATATTGGTCTATAAATTGTTTTATATTTGTCGTTCCAAATTATAAAGTCAGTCTAAAACCATATTTTAAGTATTTTTTATTGAATATTTAACATATTAATAGATACTTTCAAAGTCGTTTTTTCGTCTTAAGTATAAATATAAAACCCAATCTATCAATTAATTATGAAAAAAATACAAGTTTTAGTATTCATACTTTGTTTTTCGGTCGTAGGATTGCACAAAATTCACGCACACAACACTACAATTGGTGACACCATTTTGCCCAAAGTTTTCTTGATGGGCGACTACGAAAAGGAATATGACAAGATGAAATCTTCGTATGCCACATCACTACTTTCGGCATGCAACAACGACACAGATGTTACGTTCGATAAGTGGGCGCGTCTTTTGCTCTCTATGGAGGCGTATGCAAAGGAAATCAACTACGATGTGAATGGCGTTAAAATGTGGATTGAAGTCTATTGCGATGCCGACGGTACTATAAAGCACATCGCCTATTTCTTAAAACCTAATTCGCGCAATATCGATACCGCTGAACTCAACGGATTTATGATGAGTTTCATGAATCGCTATAAGGTTGTGGGCGCAAAAGCTGTCAAGTTTTATAACAATGGCCACGCCAGTTTTCCTGTTTTTTAAACTAAAAACAAGAAAAATATAAAACAATAAAAAAGGTTTAAAATATTGACAGTCAATATTTTAAACCTTTTTTATTTTATAATATAATTACATCTAATCTTTTGACACTATCCGATTGTCATTGTCAGGGAAAACCACTTTTGGTATATGCGTTTTGGCTTCTTCGGGTGTCAGATACACAAAAGCCATGATAATAATGATGTCGTCGGGCTGCACCAATCGCGCAGCTGCACCGTTCATGCAAATCACGCCAGAGCCACGCTCGCCTTTTATGATATAAGTTTCTAATCGGTTTCCATTGTTTTGGTTCACAATCAAAACGCGTTCGTTTTCGATCATGCCCGCAGCATCCAACAGATCTTCATCTATCGTGATACTACCTACATAATTGAGGTTCGCTTCCGTGATTCGCGCACGATGTATTTTTGATTTTAATAAATTTAAGAACATAATTTTTTTTCTTTTTTTATAAAAAAAGCGTTTTTATTTATTTTATAAAATATTGATAATCAGAATATTATGAAAATAAATAAAAATGACAATACAAAGATAATGGTTTTTTATCAAAATATCAATGTCAGTTTAACGAATGATTTAGACTTCGTTTTTTAGTACAATATTATCTATCAGTCGCACATCACCGAGCCAAGTAGCGACGCAAGCCACTACAAAACGATGCGCCGAAAAATCTTGAATTGGCTGTAACGTATAGCCATCTACGATTTCAAAATATTCGGGTTTAAAATCTGAAATTTGTAATCTTTTCAGTCCTTCACTTGCTATTTTTGTAGGCGAAAGTAAATCTTTTTGCGCCAATGCCCAAGTCAAAGTTTCAAATATAAACGGTGCTTTTGCACGCAAATTTTGCGGCAAACGCACATTGCGAGAACTCATGGCCAAGCCATCGGCTTCGCGGACAATCGGACACATCACGATTTTGATAGGCGATTTTAGTTGCATCAGCATATTTTGCACAATGCTAAATTGTTGAAAATCTTTTTGCCCCATAAACAACTGATCGGGTTGCACAATGTCCAGTAATCGCTTCACGACCTGCGCCATACCATCGAAATGACCTGGTCGAAAAGCGCCTTCCATGACGTGTGCCAATGCACCAAAATCCAAGGTTACGCTTGGTTTGTAATCAGTCGGATAAACCTCCGAAACATGGGGCATAAACAAAATATCGCAAGCCGAATCGAGCAATAAAGCAATGTCTTTTGCTTCGGTGCGAGGGTATTTTTCGAGGTCTTTCGGGTCGTTGAATTGTGTTGGATTTACGAAAATACTAACTACCGACACGTCACATTTCTGGTTAGCAAGCGCAATGAGCGATAGGTGTCCTTGGTGTAAAGCGCCCATTGTAGGTGCAAAGCCAATGGTTTTTCCTTGCTTTTTTTTATCATTTATGTAAGTCTGAAGGTCGTAAACGGTCTTGAAAAGGCGCATAAAATCTATTTTTTTTGCAAATATGGAAGAATTTGACATATTTATTAACTAATTGTAGAAATAAATAACATATACTCACTATTTTTTTGTAATTTTGCAGCCTAAATTTTGTGTATATTATACAAAATAAACCGAAGGCGAGCCTTTTACCTGTCACAACAACTCGTCCTTTGATACTTCAAACGTGGTTCTACCAAAATGTCAAAAAAGAAACTTCTTATCGTGACGCAAGAGATGGATCCCTA
>JAYUJV010000211.1:0-3203 GCA_043764975.1 Saprospirales bacterium | reverse complement strand
GTTGATACAATCGGCACGAACGACCACTCGCCAACACGTCAGAAAGTAAATCGCCTACATAAAAATCGGCTTCTGCGCGAGCGCACATCCGAAAGCACATATACAACGCATCTACTGGCACTTGCGCCATGATTTCTTTTCGTCGCAACTCTGTTTGTGGCGGCTCTTGGGCTATGTTTCGCTTCGCTGGCGAGCCAGCCGGGATTGGCGCAAACCACTTTTCGGACAAAGTGCGTACTTCGGCTTCGTTGGTGTTGCCAGTTACGGTCAATATCGCATTGGAAGGACAATAATGTTGCTCAAAAAAAGTCTTTACATCGCTCAGTTGTGCATTTTCGATGTGTTCGGGTACAAGACCAATGGTTGGCCAACGGTATGGATGTGTCGTAAATATCAGTTCACTCAAATGATGCCACACATCGCCATAAGGTTCGTTGAGGGTCGTTTCTTTGAACTCCTCTACCACTACTTTTTTCTGCGTATTGAGCGCTTTTTTGCTAAAAGCAAGATTCAGCATACGGTCGCTTTCTAACCAAAACGGAATTTCGATGTTCTGGCTTGGCACGATGTCATAAAAATTGGTAATGTCCGAATTTGTAAAAGCGTTGTTTTCGCCGCCAGCATTTTGTATCGGCTCATCAAAATCTTTGATGTTCACAGACCCACCAAACATAAGGTGCTCGAATAGGTGCGCGAATCCAGTTTGTGCAGGATTTTCGTCACGTGAGCCAACGTCGTATAGCACGTTCACAGCCACAAGCGGACTGCTTCTGTCTTCATGCACCACAACGCGTAGTCCGTTTTCTAATTGAAATGTTGAAAATGCTATCAATTTTTTATTTTTAAATATTGATTATTAATAATTAAAAAAGTGGTATTAATAAATAAAATTAAAATATTATTTTAATGATTAATAATTATAAAAATACTAATTTCTAAATTGCCAAGTAAATCCCAAACGCAAATTGCGCCCATATTGTGGATAATTCGCCACGCTTGTATATAACACATTCGTGATGTTTTCCATTTTTACGAACGTGCGAAACACCGAACCTTCTATGATGATACGTGCGCTAAAATACGCATCGAGCATCGGTTTGGCATTGTTTTTCTTCGCATCTTGCACATAAAATTGTCCAATCAAGGGCTGATAAGCCATTGGCGAAAAGGCATCGGTGTAGTAATATTCGGCACCCAAGCGAATCGGAATACCGCTTGCAAACACGCGGCGACCAATGTACAAACTGTGGCGATTTAAGATACGTGGCAAACCAATCAAACTGTTGTCGCTTACATTCTGCAATATAACGGTATTTTCGTTGTGTAACCAACGAAACGAAAAATCTTTTTTAATTATTAATTGACTAATGTTCAATATATTATCAGCCTGTATGGGATTGAAATCATTTTTATTGTTAAAATAAATACGATTTGCAATGAGGTGATTGTTGAAAGCGACTGAAAAATCATATTTTTTCAAATTCCATGTGCCACCAAAACTATTTTCAAAAGTCTTTTTAAAATCAGGATTGTCCCACGCTTTTATGTTAGAAATAAATACCTGCGACTGCACCAATGTCGAACTATATGCCTGACTGATGGCGAAGGCCTCTATATTGCCAAATTTACCAAGGTCGAAAAATAGTTTTCCCGAAAGGCGATAATCTGCCAAATTGCTAAAAGCAAGTCCATATTGAGCATCGGTTTCGATACGTAGGCGATTCGAGGGCGCAAAATTGAAGCGGCCTGTCAAAAAAAGATTGTTACGAACCTCACTCATCGGTGCTTGCTGAATCCACCATGCGCGGTGCGAGAGGCCAACTTCTAAGAGATCATGTTGTTGTTTGGCTTCGTTTTGACGTTGCGTACGATTACGAGTAGTACTGAGTGTAAACGTATTTTGAAGCGATTGAGTGGCCATGAAAAAACGCAAACCACGTAAGTCTGTATATAAATCTTGGCCATAAAAATCTATATATTTTTTGAGTATCAACGAGTCTCCTTTTTGTAGCGTAGCGCCGAATCGACTTTTGTCATAAGACTTGTATTTAGCCGTTTCCCACGATATGTTGTGCATAGCTACGTATTGTCGAGCATCGCTTTTGCTGCTATCGCGCTTGGCCGAAAACGAATAATATTGTCGCAAAACAAACGAGCGACGGCTCATTTCTGTAAAGCTATTTGCACCCAAATTGCCTAAATAAGTAGCGTTGTTAGAGCCTTGTGTCCAAGTATCGAGTTGGGTGAGTCCGCCGTTATTTTGTTGTTTTATACTAGCATTCGTGAACGAATAATAAGAATCGTAACGGCCTTTTTGAAACCTAAAACCTGCTGCAAGTGCCTCATTACGAGTCACTTGTTTCTGATAAGTATATAAATACGCATCTTGTTGGTTTACTTTTCGGTACTGAAACGTAAAAGCTGGTTTGTGATCATAATTGAGCGCCACATCTGCATTGGTGGTCACATCGTCTTTACTACGTTGCGTGCGATCTACGTAAGAAAAAGGCGTTTTTATGCTGTAATATCGTATGTCATCTGCATTGACTAAATATCGATCGAACTGATGCCAGCCCATATCAATTCCAACGGTAGTGTGCGATGTATAAACCAAATCCGTATGCGGCGAACCAAGATTGCCGAGTGTAGCAGTCGGCATTGAGCCACGTTGCGCAGGATTCCAATACCGATGAAAATCATTGAGGATTGTGTCTTTCCAGATGTACTCTTGTGCTGGATTGGTCGCAAAATTATAAATTATTTTGCCAGTATCAGCTTCTATGTGTTCGTCATTACTTGTTTGAGGCGAAGCTGTTTTAGGGTAGCTTGATGTACCTGCACCTGGATAAGAAGAGCCTGGGCGTTGAGCCATTAACTCGATCCCAACCAAACAGCATAGCAAACAAAGAAAATATTTCATAAATAATAAGTCGAAATTATCGGTTAGTCTTTGAAAATCAACGTTATAGCTTTATGCCTTGTTTGTTTCAATTTGCAATAGACAATTTGCAAAAAGCAACAACTTTCGACAAAATCGCTGGTTGCTAATTGCCAATTTATATTGAACATTAACAAAATATTGAAAATTAGGTTACAGTTAAATATTGGTAACTATCCAGCCCCACAAAAAAAGAGATTATGAGGAGAAGAAAAAAAAGAATAACTTTGCTATAAATATATGAGTGACAAAGAAATCATATCGA
>JAYUJV010000210.1:0-3204 GCA_043764975.1 Saprospirales bacterium | reverse complement strand
TGAATGATAGCCAAAAAGCAATTATTAAAGAAAGTATTGAAAAAAATAATTTTTATGATTTGCGTTTGCAAATAGACGAAACCATGAAACGTTTCGATTTTTTTGCTCAAATTGCCAAAAAAGCAGTTGTAAAAATATCGAATACAAAACCTACACTCACCGATAAAATAGACAACATTGTGACCAATAAATGGCTTGGGCCAATTATTTTTTTTAGCGTCATGTTGTTGATTTTTCAAGCTATATTTTCGTTTAGCAAAATCCCAATGGATTTTATCGATTCTAATTTTAATAACCTAACCGATTATCTCAAAACCATCTTGCCCGATACTTGGTTTTCGAGTTTATTGACCGACGGCGTACTCGCTGGTCTTGGCGGAATCTTGGTTTTTGTGCCTCAAATCGCCATTTTATTTTTCATACTTTCCATACTCGAAGAACTCGGTTACATGGCGCGCGCTGTGTATATGTTCGATAGCATCATGCAAAAATTCGGCCTCAATGGACGCAGTATTGTGGCGTTGATTTCGGGTGGTGCTTGCGCCATTCCAGCCATCATGGCGACGCGGACAATAGAAAACAAAAAAGAAAGATTGATAACGATATTGGTCACACCATTCATCAGTTGTTCGGCGCGATTGCCAGTGTATAGCGTTTTGGTCGGTTTTGTGGTGCAACCTTTCATGGTTTTTGGAATTATAAATGCACAAGCCTTGGTTTTTATGGGATTATACATGATTGGCATAATTACTGCATTGTCAGCAGCTTATATATTCAAAAAAATGTTAAAAATAGATGATTATTCATCTTTGATGATAGAATTGCCACAATACCGAACACCATCAGCCAAAAATGTATTGCTCAATCTTCGAGAAAAAGTGAGTTCATTTGTGTTTGGCGCAGGCAAAATAATCATGATTATTTCGGTTTTTCTTTGGGTCTTGTCTTATTTTGCACCTGGCGATACGAAAATCGTTGCCGAACAAAATGCCATTACGTATGCTCAAAATCATCAATATTCGGACGTACAAACCGCCGATTATGTAGCTTCAAAACAGATAGAAGCATCTTACGCAGGTCAGCTCGGCAAGTTCATAGAGCCTGTGATTCGCCCGCTTGGATTCGATTGGAAAATCGGTATTGCGTTGATTACTTCATTCGCAGCGCGCGAGGTTTTTATTGGCACTATGGCCACCATTTACTCTATCGGTAGTGCGGACGATGACCACGACACAATCCGTCAAAAAATGGCAAAAGAAATCAATCCGAACACTGGTCAGCCGATGTATTCGACACCTGTGGCCGTTTCGTTGCTGCTCTTTTATGTGTTCGCGATGCAATGTATGAGTACGCTCGCCATTGTGCGCAAAGAAACTCAATCTTGGAAATGGGCGATGCTACAGTTTTTTATGATGGGCGGTTTGGCTTACCTTTCAAGTTTTGTGGCGTATCAATTGATGAAGTAAAATTGATTCATAGATGATCAAAAAAGGCTTGAAACACTAGGTTTCAAGCCTTTTTTGATAAAAAATAGTTGCTTTTCTTGTTTGTCTTTTGAAAAAAATGTAACTTTGTTTATAAAATAAATAAAAATGATAGCAGAAGCAAAAGCACCATTATCAAATATGCAAATGGAACTAATGAAACTATATAGTACAGGTGTTCCTGATGAATATTTAGATGATATTAGAATTCTTGTAGCCAAGTTTTTATTTGCAAAAGCGAGAGCCAAAGCAGACCAAATTTGGGATGAAAAATCATATACAGATGATTTAATAAGAGACTTGATAAAAAAGATTTAAATGCACATTTTATTGTGACAGAAGATAAACATTTTAAATTGTTGAAAAAAACACCATTTTCACAAATTGAGGTCGTTTCTTATGAAAAGTTTAAAACTTTTTTTTGAAATTTTAATAACTAAAAAAGGCTTGAAACACCATGTTTCAAGCCTTTTTTGATAATTTTAGTTTTATTCCTCAATTTTTCTTAAAAAAAATGTAAGTTTGTAGTTACTTTTTCTTCTTTTTTATCATTTAGATATATTAACCACTTTTAAACTATAACATTTTATGAATACGATTAGCAATACACCACTTGCTGCGTTGGCAACAATTGAAGCATGTAGAAAAAACAAAAGTACAAGCCTTGATTTGTGCGGTTTAGATTTGACAGAAATCCCAAAAGAAATAGCCGATTTGACTTGGCTAACAGAACTTCGTATTTCAAAAAACCAAATCAAGAAAATAGAAGGATTAAGTACGTTAATAAATTTAGAATCACTTGAACTTGAAAATAACCAAATCAAGAAAATGAAAGGATTAAGTACATTGACAAAATTAAAGGTGCTATATCTTGAAAATAATCAAATCAAGAAAATGAAAGGATTAAGTACATTGACAAAATTAGAGGTGCTATATCTTGAAAATAATCAAATCAAGAAAATAAAAGGATTAAGGACATTGACGAGTTTAACTTCTCTACAAATTCAGAATAATAAAATCACAAACATAGAACCTTTATTGGCTTTTATCCCGAAAGGGCTTATGCTAAAATGGGATGATAAGTTAAAATGGGAAGAAAAAAGTATTATAATAAAAGACAACCCATTAATCAAGCCCGATATAGAAACAGCAAAACTTGGAAATGACGCGATATTGGCTTATTTTACAGAAAAGAAAAGAGCAAAAAGGAGTAAGAAATACCAAATTGCAAGCAAAGTTATACAATTTATGATAAAAAAACGTTAAAATTTAATTGCGCAAATAAAAAAACGTACAAATTATTCACTCCTTTCTTGGCTTTTTTTGTTATTTTTAATCAAATATATTAACCACTTTTAAACTATAAAATTTTATGAATACGATTAGTAATACACCGCAAGCTGCATTGGAAAAAATTGAAGAATGTAGAAAAAACAAAAACGATGATCTTTATTTGAATAATTTAGACTTAATAGAGATTCCAAAGGAAATCGCTGATTTGACTTGGCTAAAAAGATTGCATATTATTAATAACCAAATTCAGAAAATAGAAGGATTAGATAAATTGGTTAATTTAGGTTCGCTTAACCTTCACAATAATCAAATCCAGAAAATAGAAGGACTAAGAGCGTGTTTAAAAATTAAAATAATTAAATTTGGATAATCTATTTAGAATAATTTGGATTTGAGCTAAAAGAATCATGGATTCAGAATTTTGTAC
>JAYUJV010000209.1:0-8829 GCA_043764975.1 Saprospirales bacterium | reverse complement strand
CTGCATATTTTGGTAAAGTTGATTGCGCCTTTATTATTGTAAAAGAACTACAAAACAAAAACACTATTATAAATATTTTCTTCATTTTTTGAAATTTTGAATTTTAAATAAAAATTGCCTACTCAATTTCGCTTTTCGGCATCCGCGATTTTATTTTATAAGTTTAACTTTGGGAATTAAAAACCTTAAATTAGAATTGATTAAAACTATTTTAGTATCTATAATAGTCGATACTTGAAATACCATTTTTTGTAACATTTTTCATTTCTAGATTGCTACCATTTCTACTAATTTCAAAATTAAAACTTGAATTTGAACTTGAAACAGTTACTATAGTACCAACAACTTGTACATTCGTATATGGATTTGATTGACCATAATGTGTAAGCGTAATTTGTCCTGTGCTTGGATTTGTGATATGTAATCCCAATAAATAATTGGTATTGCTGGCATTTAATTTCAAAAGTAAGTCTGTATCTAAACTTATTACATTTCCAGTAACTGGCTCACCCAAAGTTGGTTTAGCTATCATAACCACATCTGAAATAATAACAATATCTGTCTGGAATTTTTCTGTAGAAGAATTAGTACTTACTTTGTTATTTTGACAAATCGCACTTACTTTAGCATTGTAATTCTGATTCGGTAATAAATTAGTGACTAAAAAACTCAAATCATTGACATTTTGTTTAAATACCGCAGTATTTGTACTAGGGTTTGTAGAGTTTACCAAGATAATTTCTAACTGATAACCATTAGCGTTAGTTACTTTGTCCCAAGAAACCAAAGCCTGATTGGTTGTAATGTTTGTGACTTTCAATTTATTAGGTTTGGGCAAGTTACATGTGCCGCCATTCTGTGCTAAAAGGTTTACAAACGGGATCATCATCATAATAGCAATCAATAAATTTTTCATAAAATTAATTTTTTAGTTATATAATATTTTTTTAATGACACAAAGTTAGGATATTTGCCACTATAAAAATATTACACTTTTTTTCAATTTTTCTTTTTTTCTATTTATCGTTTAGATTTTATGCAGCATAGCAAATTAATAGAAACCATTTCTTTGTTTGACCAAACAGAATTAGAAGCATTTGAAAACTCACTTTTTTACAATGACAATCGGATCGGGAAAGACGTAAAAATATTATTTGAATCCATAAAAGGGTGCTTTCCTGATTTTAATGACAATGTTTCAAAGCAACATATTCATCAAAACATCTATCCTGACAAAACTTATTCTGACAATAGGATAAATAAATGTATGTCTGCACTGCAACATTTGATAGATCAGTTTGTGGTTCAAAAGTTTGGAAAACAAATAGGAGAAGAGGAAAAATTATTGGCATTTTCTAAATTTTATAGAGAAAAAAGTAGCGATAAGTTTGAAAAAACAATACAGAAATTAGATATTTTTCTACAAGAGCACTCAAAAATAAAAGATAAAGATTATTTTTTTAATCGTTTTTTGATGTTTGAAGAGAAAATACAACATCAAAACATCGTAAACAATAAAAAAAACGATACTTCGCTCCATGATTTAATCAATGAGTTCGATACTTATTTTTTATTGGTACGCATCGAATATTTGATATTTTTGGAGATGCAAGCAATGGTAAGTAATATAGATGTGTCACCAAGTAGAGCTTTGATGGATTTGGTAAATCCTTTAATAGCAAAAAATAAAGAAAAATATGAAGACATTTCCAATTTCAAGTTAAGTTTTGAAATCTTAAATATTTTACAAAATTTTGACAAAGTAAGCGAAGAAGATGTATCTAAGTTTGAACAACTAATAACTCAAAACTTAAAATCCATTAATCATGAACTTGCAATAAACTTAAATATAATATGTATCAATTTTTATACTCGAAAATTCAATCAAGGTAGTCAAACTGCACTAGTTAAAATCCACCTACTTAACGTTAAATATTTTGAAATTTTCAATCAAGACATTTCAGCGAGTATGTTTCAAAATATGATAACTGTAGCACTAAAATTAAAAGAATACAATTGGGTAAAGACATTGCTAAGTGAAAGTAAATCTCGAATAATAGGCTCGAATAATATTGATGAAATTTATAATTTTAATCTTATCAATTATTATTTCCATATTAAAGAATATCAAAAAATAGATACAAATCTATATTTCAATAGCAATTATATTGATATATATTACGCATTAGCAGCGAAAAGATTAGAAATAAAATATTATTTTGAAACAAACGAATTGTATTTATGCGAAATTAGATTAGAAGCCTTCAAAATTTGGTTGCATAGAAAAGGAAAAGACACTATTACTAAATTGACTTTCGACATCAACAATAATTTTATTGACATCATGCGTCAATTATTAAATAATTTTGGAGTTTTGGATAATGTAAAAAATGAAAAACTAAAAACTAAAATTATCAACAATAACAATATCGCTGAACGTGGATGGCTCTTAGATTATTTTGAAAAACTAACGTAAAACAGATAGAAACACAAAAAAAGCCTTGATTACGAATCGTAATTAAGGCTTTTTTACATTTATAACATTCAAAAATGTTTAGTCGTTCAACTTCAAAACTTCCAAGAAAGTTTTTTGTGGTACTTCTACCTGACCGATTTGACGCATCTTTTTCTTTCCTTCTTTTTGCTTCTCTAACAATTTACGTTTACGCGAAATGTCACCACCATAACACTTAGCTGTTACGTCCTTTCGCAAAGCAGAAATCGTTTCGCGCGCAATGATTTTTGCACCAATAGCAGCTTGAATCGCAATCACGAATTGCTGACGTGGCAACAAATCTTTGAGTTTCGAGCAAATCTTACGACCCAAATATTCGGCTTTACTTCTATGCACGAGTGCGCTCAACGCATCTACATTTTCGTTGTTCAACTTGATGTCCAAACGAACCAAATCCGCTTTTCTGTAATCCGAAATCGAATAATCGAACGACGCATAACCACGAGAGATTGACTTTAATCGATCATAAAAATCGAAAACGATTTCGGCCATCGGCATATCGAACGTCAGCTCTACTCTATCTTGTGTGAGGTAAGTTTGCTTTTTCAACATCCCACGTTTATCCATACAAAGTGACATAATTGTCCCGATATACTCGGATTTCGTAATCACTTGTGCATTAATATAAGGCTCTTCGATGTATTCGAGCATATTCAACTCTGGCAAATCGTTTGGTGTTGTCACCAAAAAGCGTGTTGAATCGGCTTTTGTCAATTGTGCAAAATACGGTACATTCGGAACGGTCGTAATCACATCTTGATTGAACTCTCGAGACAAACGTTCGGTCACAATATCTAAGTGCAACATTCCCAAAAATCCGCAACGGAAACCAAAACCCAAAGCCGTAGAACTTTCAGGTTCAAACGTCAATGAAGCATCGTTGAGTTGTAATTTTTCTAAACTATCGCGAAGGTCTTCAAAATCATCGTTGTCAATTGGATATAAACCTGCAAAAACCATCGGTTTCACGTCTTCAAAACCATTGATACCAATCGTACATGGATTCGCGACCATCGTAATAGTATCGCCAACTTTAATTTCTTTTGCTTGCTTGATACCAGTTATGATATAACCTACATCGCCACAACCAACCGAATCTCTTGCTGACAAATCCATTTTCAAGATGCCGACTTCGTCTGCGTTATAATCTTTGCCTGTATTGAAAAAGCGAACTTTTTGTCCTTTCGTAATCGTACCGTTCATGATACGATAATATGCGATGATTCCTCGGAATGAGTTAAAAACCGAATCAAAAATCAAGGCTTGCAATGGCGCATTAGGATCGCCTTTTGGTGCAGGAATCCGATCAACAATCGCCGCCAATAATTCGGGAACACCTAAGCCAGTTTTACCCGAAGCCAACAAAATATCTGATTTTTTGCAACCTATCAAATCAATGATTTGATCCGAAACAGCATCAATATCAGCCGCTTCCATATCTACTTTATTCAGTACTGGTATGATTTCGAGGTTATGCTCAATCGCCATATACAAATTGCTAATCGTCTGAGCCTGAATACCTTGTGTAGCATCTACTAACAATAAAGCGCCTTCGCAAGCTGCGATAGAACGCGAAACTTCATACGAAAAATCCACGTGACCAGGCGTATCTATCAAGTTATATGTATAGGCTTCGCCATCCGTATGGTTATACGTCAATTGTATAGCATGACTCTTGATTGTGATGCCACGCTCACGCTCCAAATCCATATCGTCGAGCGCTTGGTGCTGCATATCACGCTCCGCAATCGTGTTCGTAGATTGCAATAAGCGATCAGAAAGTGTACTTTTACCGTGATCAATATGGGCAATTACACAAAAATTTCTTATGTTCTTCATATTTCTATTTTAAAATCTGCTGCAAATATAGTACATTTTAGTATTCTAAACCACAGGAATTTAAAAAGGTTTGAAAAGAGTTTATAATATTATGATGTTAAAAAAATAATTTATCTTTTTTTATTTTTTAATCATAATTATTTATAAAATAAAGCATTTATAAATAAAAAAATCTACATTTAAAATTAGGCGAATCGCAAATTTGTAGAAATTTTAAAAAAGTTAAAAAATAAAACGTTCTAAAAAATGTTTGATTTTTTTTTACAAAAAGTTTGGAAATAAAAAAAACAGTCCTATCTTTGCACCGCATTTAAAAATAATGTAAACCACATTTACGGAAAGATGGCAGAGTGGTTTAATGCGGCAGTCTTGAAAACTGTTGACTGTAACAGGTCCCGGGGTTCGAATCCCTGTCTTTCCGCTTCTAAAAGCAGCTTCATTTATGAAGCTGCTTTTTTTATTTCCTTCCTTTTCACGCTTTAAAGTGCCGCCAATTGATAATTGGCGATTAAGTTTAGCCAATTGATAATTGACGATTATTCAAAATCATTAGCCAATTACCAATTGGCAGCACACAAAAAAAACAAAATATCATATATTATGATTAGTTTTGCGTTAGAAAATTATTTACTATCAAATAAAATTATTTATCATGAAAAAATTATTATTAACAGCAGCCATAATTGGGTTTTCGCAACTCGTTGATGCTCAGATAGATGTAGCAAAATCAAATAAAAAAGGAAGTAATTATCGCTTTAGTACCGAAAAACAAATAACGGCGACTGACGTCAAAAATCAAGGCAGTACTGGTACTTGTTGGTCTTTTTCGGCCGAATCTTTCCTCGAATCCGAAATTATTCGCGCAGGAAAACAGCCTGTCGATTTGTCAGAAATGTTTATAGCGCGCACGGCATATTTTGAAAAAGCGGTAAAATACGTTCGTATGCAAGGCCATACAAACTTCGGTCAAGGTGGCGAACCGCATGATGTGATTAATATTGCAAAGCAATTTGGCATCGTGCCGCAAGCAGTTTATACTGGTTTGGCAGAAGGTCAAAAAAAATATGACCACAACGAACTCGAAGCCGTTTTGAAAGCCTATTGTGATGCCGTTGTAAAAATGGCAGTTGATGGCAAACCCTTGACAAAAAATTGGCAAACTGGCTTAAATGGCATTCTTGATGCGTATTTAGGCAAAAATCCAGATAAATTTACTTATGGTGGAAAAGAATATACGCCAAAGACATTTGGCGAAAGCCTTGGTCTCAATTTTGATGATTATGTCGAAATTACGTCTTTTACACACCACCCTTTTTATACGCAATTCGTCATCGAAATCCCTGACAATTGGGTTTGTGGCCAAGTTTATAATGTGCCATTGGCTGAGTTAGAAGCCATTGCAGACAACGCTGTTGCTAACAATTACTCTATCGAGTGGGCAAGTGATGTGAGCGAACGCACGTTTTCTCATAAAAACGGTTTAGCACTCATTCCTGAAAAAGCATGGGAAGATATGAAACAAAACGAGCGCGATTCGATGTGGAACAATCCAGTTACTGAAAAAACAATCACACAAGAAATGCGTCAAGAAGCGTTTGATAATCAAACAACGCAAGACGATCATGGTATGCATATTACAGGTATGGTGAAAGACCAAAATGGTAGCAAATATTTTACAGTCAAAAACTCTTGGGGCAACGAAAGTAACGACAATGGCGGTATTTTTTATTGTTCAAAACCATTTTTCCGTTTCAAAACGACTGGCATTATGGTCAATAAAAAAGCAATTCCGAGTGCCATTGCTAAAAAAATGGGTATCATGTAGTCTTAATGTAGCTACGAATTTATTCGTGATACTAATAAATTAATATTGTTGTGCGCAATTCAACAAATAAATTCATTGCTTTTGCAATGAATTTATTTGTTTTTTTAGTTTTATAATTTCATATTTGGGACCGAATAAATTCGGTGCAACATAAATTCAAAACCAATGAAATCACTTACTTTTCTCCTCTCTTTTTTGTTTCCTTTTCTTGTTTTTTCACAACATAATCATCAAAATCATAGCGTAACAGCGAGAAATGGTGCGCCAGTAACTGCATTTCAAAATCTACAAAACAACGTTGATTTGCACAATGTTACGTTTGATTTAAACCTAGAACGCAACTCACGTAACATAGCTGGTTCGGTTTCATATTCGTTTGAGGTCTTGAAAAATACCGATACGTTGGCATTTGAATTACATCAAAACTTTAAGATAGACAGCGTTATTTTAGAGCCAAATACTTTATCTAAAACCTTGATAACGAACATTTTACGCAAAGAAAATGAAATGTATATTGTATTGCCAAAAACATTGAAAACCAATCAAAATTATGTTTCAATTAAAATTTCTTATCGTGGCGATGCGCCTGGAAGTATCAATGACTGGGGCGAAGGTATTGTGCAAAAAACAGATCCGACTTACGGCTCGCAAGTTATGTATAGCTTGACTTGTCCGTATTATGGACATCAATGGTTTCCGTGCAAACAAGTTTTGAGCGATAGACTGGATTCGTCGAACATGAACATTACGACAAGTGCTGATAATATTGCTGTTTCAAATGGTGTGTTGAAAAAACAAACGATTTTGCCAAATGGTAAAAAGCGTTTTGAATGGAACTCAAACTACCCTATCAATTATTATTTGATTTCGTTTGTCGTAACGGATTATATCGAATATCCAACTGCTGTGACTTTACCAAATGGAAAATCAATGCCTATTAATAATTATTTGCTTTCGCAAAAAGCATTGAATGATAAAAAAGCTATTTTGGATAATGTAGGCAATTTGTTAAATAATTATTCAAAATTATTTGGTATTTATCCATTCGCAGGAGAGAAATTTGGAACGGCGCAAGTGCCACTTTCAGGCGGTATGGAGCATCAAACTTGCGTAAATCTGAGTTCGACTTACGACAAATATTTGGTGGCGCACGAAATGGCGCATCAATGGTGGGGCGATAATGTGAGCGTGAGTACCTTGCAAGACGTTTGGTTGAGTGAAGGTTTTGCGACTTATTCCGAGTATTTGACTGCCGAAAAGCTCTATCCGACTGAGGCTACGGCGATGCTAAACACCATGCACAACCAAGCCTTCGTGAACACTCGAACGTTTACGGATGATACTTCTTCTTTTCAAAAAATATATGAATATGGTCGCGTATATGCACGTGGCGCAGTGATTTTGCACACGCTCCGTTTTGAGGTCAATAACGATAAATTGTTTTTTGATGCGTTGGCAAAATACCAAGACACATACAAAGGAAAAGCCGTAAATGTACCGATTTTCAAAGCCTTTATGGAAAAAGAATTTAAGATGGACTTGACTCGTTATTTTGACCAATGGTACTACGGATATGGTTATCCAAAATTCACGACCACCTGGAACAATGTCGCTAATCAATTGATAATCAAGAATATAGAAACCACAAGTTCTACAAAAACGGCATTGTTTAAAACGCCTTTTGAAGTAAAAATAAGCAGAATTAATTTACCCGATACAACGATTCGTGTTTTTCAAGGTCAAAATACGGAGTTATTTGTGATACCTAATATGCAAAATGTTACTGCTATTTTGATAGATCCTAGCAATTGGATTTTGAATAAAATGACAAGTTTGACAAAAGATATTAACTTGACCGTAACCAATACGAAAGATATTTTGGAGGGAAAAACAAGTATTTTTCCGAATCCAAACACAGGTATTTTTACGATAAAAAATGAAATTTGGACAGACTATCGCCTCGAAATTTTAGATAATAATGGGCGATTGGTTCGTAAATATCCTCATGCAAGCGAAAACGAAAACATAGATTTGAGTAATGTAGCAAAAGGTATTTATTTTGTTCGTATGTCAAAAAATAATTTGCAACATAGTGAAAAGATTGTGCTTGAGAAATAGTATATTCAACAACTTTAATAAAAAAAAGCGTTTCAGATTGCTCCGAAACGCTTTTTTTTATTATTTATTTTAAAATAAAATAAAAATAATTTATTCAATAAACAAATATATAAACAACTGATTATCAATTATTTATAAAAAGTAAAAATAAAATTTTTATTACAAAATTGAATAATTAAAATTTACTATGTCACATTTTAAGAAAAAATACTTGCATTTATTAAATAATGTGTTTATATTTGTATAATAAAATATTTATTAACCCAAAAAAACTACCCCACATGGAAATAAGCCTTCTGTATCGTGATTTCTAATTTCTTTTGATTTTGCCCTAAATCTAAAAGTATTAGAGATTTTTCGATAATACAAGCCAATCAAATTTTATAAATATACAATATCATTCATCAATTTACATTGACTGAACCAGCCACTTTATTGTCTATACATTCCAAAAAAATTATTTTTTTAATTTCAAAATTTCTATTTTATGAAAACATTTTTTACATTTTCAAAATTTTGCATTTTTGCAATC
>JAYUJV010000208.1:0-1142 GCA_043764975.1 Saprospirales bacterium | reverse complement strand
GGTATTTAAAACTAAAATTAGAAAATTTATTAAAAAAATAAACTTAATTTTAAAATAAGTCATTGATAAACAAGCTATTATCAATGACTTATTTTTTTTAATATCTATCTTTTAATAAAAATTTATTTTATATTAATTTTTTAAATATTAAAATAATCAAACGAATATTTTGAATAATGATTTCATTTCGGTATATTTGTAACAGAAAACTAAACCTACAATATACTATGAAAGAATTTTTGAAAGACTATTTCTATTACACTCGCACCGAGCGTAATGGAATCATTGTACTCTCTGTTTTATCGCTGTTTTTCTTCGGCGCACGATATGGGATGGATTTTATGATTACGCCCAAGCGTACGAATTTCACAGAAATTCAAAAAGCATTAGACGCGATTCCAAAGTCACAACAAGCTGATGCTCAAGTAGTTGAACTATTTCAATTCAATCCCAACGAAGCCACACTCGACGATTTGATGCGACTTGGACTAAAAGAAAAATTAGCGACTACCATTATTCATTACCGCGATAAAGGCGGAAAATTCAAATCCGAAAAAGACTTTCAGAAAATGTGGGGCTTGTCTCCGAGCGACTTTGAGCGATTGAGTCCTTATTTGGTATTCGATGCGGTAGCCGATGCGAAGCCATCGTGGCGCAACGAAAAAAAAGCGCCAGTACTCGTACCATTCAATCCACAAACAGTCTCGAAAGAAGAATTTGTGGCACTTGGTCTGGATGAAAAATTAGCAGATCGCATCATCAATTACAGAAACAAAGGTGGGCAGTTTCGTAAAAAAGAAGATCTACAAAAAATGTATGGCCTCAAACCAGAACAATATTTACAACTCGAACCTTACATTGTACTCACGCCAATCGCTGCACCTCAATATGCGAACAAAACCGATGCAAACGGTACATTACCAAATACTTATGTAAATACAAATAAGCCTTATGCACCTAAAATAGTCAATATAGATGTCAATCTTGGTGCGCAAGAAGATTGGGAAAAACTACGTGGTATTGGGCCATCATTCGCTACGCGCATCATAAAATATCGCGACAACCTTGGTGGATTTGCGAACGTAGAGCAGCTAAAAGAAGTGTATGGTTTACAAGATTCTACTTTCCAGAAGATAAAACCG
>JAYUJV010000207.1:0-1143 GCA_043764975.1 Saprospirales bacterium | reverse complement strand
ATTGCTAATTGCTAATTGCTAATTGCTAATTGCTAATTGCTAATTGCTAATTGCTAATTGCTAATTGCTAATTGCTAATTGCTAATTGCTAATCGTTAATTGCTAATTGCTAATCGTTAATTGCTAACTTTACAACAACCAAAACGAAACTTAACTTATGCTCTACCATCTATTTGAGTACCTCAATGCTCAATTTCATATACCTGGCGCAGGACTTTTTAAGTTTATCACCTTTCGCGCTGGCATGGCCATGATTCTGTCATTGGTCATTTCGTTGTTGATAGGCCGTCGGATCATCGAAAAATTGCAGTTGTTACAGATTGGCGAAATCGTTCGAGATTTGGGTCTTGAAGGGCAAATGCAAAAAAAAGGTACGCCGACTATGGGCGGAATCATCATTATACTTTCCATACTTGTTCCTTGTTTATTGTTCGCTCGATTGGACAATATTTATATCCAATTGATGATACTCACGACCGTTTGGCTTGGTTGCATCGGTTTTTTGGACGATTATATAAAAGTATTCAAAAAAGACAAAGAAGGTTTAGCTGGTCGTTGGAAGATATTAGGTCAAGTTATCCTTGGTTTGATTATCGGTTGCGTGATGATGTTTCATAAAGATGTGGTTGTTCGGCTTACGCCTCAACAAGCACAAACGTATGGTTATCAAGTAGTTACAGAAGTGAAGGGTCAAGATAGATTGGGTCGCGAACGCGATATGGTTTACGTAAAAGCACCTTTGACGAATATGCCTTTTTTTAAAGACAATGAAATTGATTACGGAAAAATCGTAGATTTTTTTGGTTTAGATAAAAGTAAATGGGTTTGGTTATTGTTCATTCCGTTGATGATTTTCATCGTCACGGCAGTCAGTAACGCCGCGAATCTGACCGATGGACTCGATGGATTGGCAACAGGCACTTCGGGAATTATTGGCGCAACGTTGATCATATTGGCGTATGTGTCCTCGAATGTATTTTTTGCTGATTACCTCAAAATCCTTTATTTGCCGAATACCGCCGAATTAGTGGTTTTTATGTCATGTTTTTTAGGCGCTTGTATTGGCTTTTTGTGGTACAATACCTATCCAGCAAAAGTTTTCATGGGCGATACTGGCAGTTTGACACTTGGTGGCATCATTGC
>JAYUJV010000206.1:0-3210 GCA_043764975.1 Saprospirales bacterium | reverse complement strand
GATCTGTTGGTTTTGGTTGCAATTATAATACTTGGCATTTCGGCTATTGTACTGCATTGGTATTCAAAGCGTTATAAAATATTAGGAGAGATAAAAATTGATTGTGACGCTATTATAATAGAACAAAATAATATAGTTCAAACCTTTTTGATGCGTGACATTTCGAACTTACTAATTGACCGTGGCTCGACTTGGAAATACGATTACCGAACCGATAACTATCTCGTAGAGACTGATAATTGGGTTAAATTTGACGTAAATGGTAGACATTTCGAGATTGAATTTTGTTTGACCACAGCAGAAGAAAATAAGGATTTTGAGAATATGATAGTGATGTTTAATCAAAATAGAATTAATCATCGCTATTTGACTATTTAATTGTATCATAACCAAAAAATCTTTCCTTATTTGCAAATCACGCCTTATTTTTATACCTTTGTGACTCGTTTATAAATATTATTTTTCTACTGTACTAAACCCGTTGCTCATAGCCCGAAGGGCTTAAATATTGATAACCCTGCGTGTAACGCAGGGATACCAATGCTACTTTTCGCAACCGCGAAGTGGTTGAACCTGTAAGTTAAAGTTCAACTCCTATCGGAGTTGCGCGAATATTCGTTATTCTCCGTAGGTTTCACCTACGGTTATCAATATTCAAGCCCTTCGGGCTAGCAACACAACACTCAGCAACCGATTTAGTACACTAAGAAAATTTTTAAAACATCATAGAGAATATATTTATGGTTTATTCCTACATTCGGGAGTAATAAGATCTTAATTTTTTACTCAATTGAACCAATTTTTCTTTTCTTGCTCGATGTGTTCCAAGCTCACTTTTACGCCGTATTTATCGGTCAAGTGTTTGGCGAGGGCGTCGGCGCTATATACGCTGCGGTGCTGACCGCCAGTGCAGCCAAAATTAACGGATAAATGCTCAAAACCACGCTCGATGTAGTTTTCGACAGAGGCATCGACGAGGGCGAAGGTGTTTTGCAAAAAGTCGGTCATGGTTTCTTGTTGCTTCAAAAAGTCAATGACTGGTTTGTCGCGACCAGTTAGTTTTTTGTATTCATCGTATCGGCCAGGGTTTTCGATGGCGCGACAATCGAAGGCAAAACCGCCGCCATTTTCAGTCGTATCTTTCGGATAACTTGTTTTTTTGTACGAAAAACTCGTAACCTTTACCACCAACGGACTTTGTGCGCCGCGTGTTTTGTCATAGGGTTCAAATTGTTTCGATTTTACCATTTCGCGCAAACACTTACGCAATTCGGGCATTTCGACTGGAATCTGCACGTTTTCGAGCCACCACGATACGTTTTTCATGGCATAGGGAATACTGGCTATAAAGTGTTCTTTACGCTCGAAAAGGCCACGAAAACCATACGCGCCCATGGCTTGCAAACAGCGAATCAGCACATAACCGTAATAATAACTTTTGAAGGTTTTGCGATCCACGCGCAACATCAACTCTACCTGATCGAGGTAATAATCCAAGAGTTGTTCGCGGATATTGTGCGGTATATTTCCTTTGGCCTGGAATAGTAGCGAAGCCAAATCGTACTGCAACGCCCCTTTTCTACCACCTTGATAATCAATGAAATACGGTTCGTTATCGAGTACCATGATGTTGCGGCTCTGAAAATCGCGGAACATAAAATGGCTACAATCGGCTTGCAAAAGATAATCTATGAAGCGTTCAAAATCGTCCTCCAACGCTTGCTCATCGAACGGAATATCGGCGAGCTTCAGAAAGAAATTTTTGAAATAATGTAAATCCCACAACATACTTTGCCTATCAAAAGCCTGTCGCGGATAACAGACCGAATAGTCGATGCCTTCGGCGCCTTTTATCTGTATCAAGGTCAAGTGACGAATGATTTTTTTGTACAAACCCACGAGGTCTTCCGAAAACGCCTTGCCTTCGGCTGGCAACAACTGATACAAGGCCGTATCGCCGAGGTCTTGCTGTATGTATATGCCTTTTTCTTCGGCCACGAGGTACAACTCAGGCACACAAAGACCTTTGTTCCAGAAGTGTTTCGTGAATTGCAAAAAGGCTTTGTTCTCTTTTTTGTCTGGGCTATGCGTACCGATGGCAGAGCGCGTAGTACTCGATAAGCGATAATAAACTCGATTCGAGCCAGATTGCGCCAATTTTACGACTTTCGTAGGCGTTTCGCCCGACCACTGTTCATACAATTCGGATAAGGCCGCAGTGATTGCTTTGTTAGATTTCAAGACATTGATATTTGAAAATGAAGTGCAAAAGTACAATTTTTATGAAAAAAAGTAGGTCGTTAATCTTGTATTTTAAAATAAAAACGGTTTAACACCTATAATAATAAATTTAATATGTCGATCCGATGGAGCTTTACTGTTTTTATCTATAAATTGTTAGTTACCAACTTGCCATGCCTAACGGCATTTATTGCACAAAAATACCGTTAGGTATGGCATGTTGGTAAGAATCGCAAAATCTCCAATGTGTTTTTGAACTCCGTAGGAGTGACATTTTTAAAACCTAAAAAATTCCTTTTTATAAAAGATGAGTCTAAAAAACTATTTTTAAAATAACAATTTTTTTTAATAAAAAAAGAGAAATACCAAACTCAGTTCGGTACTTCTCTTTTATAAAAAAAAATATTTTAAAACACATAAAACACTAACAACCAACATTTTATATTATTTCAATTATTTTAATCTTCTTCATTTCTTTAATTAAAATCAGTTTCTACGATTCAATTTTGCCAATAAACGCAAGATTTCGACGTATAACCAAACAAGCGTAATGAGTAAGCCCATAGCTGCATACCACTCCATGTAAGCTGGTGCGCCTTGTTGCTCGCCGCGCTCGAAAGTATCAAAATCCAACAATAAATTGAAGGATGCGATAGCCACCACAAACACACTAAAACCGATACCAAACCAACCGCCTTCGTGAATCATCGGAATCTGAATACCCGCAAATGACAATGCAAAACTAAGCAAATATAAGATTGCGATACCAGCCGTTGCCGCCATAATGCCTGTACGCAATTGACTTGTCACTTCTATCCAACGGTATTTATAAACCATCAATAAAAAGAATAAAATGCCGAAAGTAAGCGTCAATGCTTGAAATACGATGCCGCCAAAAGCGTGTTCGTACATCATAGATATTGTTCCTAAAAACAAACCCTCGCACGCTGCATAAACCTGTGACAATAC
>JAYUJV010000205.1:0-3211 GCA_043764975.1 Saprospirales bacterium | reverse complement strand
ATCGGTTGCTACACGAATAGCGACAACACCGCCACCGTTTTGCCCGAATCTTTCGCCAAGCAATTGATGAAAAAACTAAGCGAAAAACATATTTGTTATACTTTTGATGCGGGGAGAGGAGAAGGGTTTTATTAGTTGAATCCGAAAAATTTAACAGCGATAGTATTGGCAAAACAATTCAAGACATAAGATGAATAAAACTATTTTTCTTCAAATAATAATAAAAAAATGCGCCTTTCTTGAAAAAGAAGGTTTTTCATTTAGTCAAGTGGGAAATAATATTTTCTATACTAGTATTTCTGAGACGGAAGGTTTTAGAATTAAGTGGCACTATACTGAATATGGCGAAAAATTTCATGTATATGGTCCAGTAGCTGAAAAACGATTTAATGTTGTTGAGCAAGAAATACAAAAAGTCTTAGGTGGTAACTTGACTGATTTCTATACAATATACAAAAATCATTCTATGACTGATATTCCAAAAGATTTATTGTACAATAAATACAATGATAGCTTTTGGTTTATTTTAGAGACTGAAAATGAGACAAATATTTTCTGTGATTTTGTAACCCAATTTTATTTTGAGATTGCTATTAATTTTTACAAGGATTATGTAAGACTTGATTATATAGATAGACAATTGAAAGTGCTTTTAGATACAAAAAACATGCAGTCTATTTTATCCTCTTTAGATAATGCTACAATTATTAGATTCTACATAATTGCAATTATCTCAGAAAATCAATCAATAAAAGATTTTTTTGAATTAACTTACTTTCCCTATTTAAAAAAGAATTTAGATAAAGAAAGAATAAAAATCGAGAATGATTGGTTTGAAAGAATACAGAAAAATAATGGAATTGAAAAAGATTTTAGATGAAAATCTAAAATAATAAAAAAAGTGTACTTATCTGACAATCAAATAATTACACTTTTTTATTACTAAAACCATCAATCAAACAACGTACTTTTCGGCGTAACGTCAAGCTCGATGGTGTCGCCAAAATCGATGCCTTGTTGTTCTGCTTTGAGTTGCGATATGATTGGGGCATCTATCTCACTCACGGCGGTCAGCAGTTGATCGCTGACGCGATTGCCCATGGCCTTCCAACCCTTCACATCTACGAACTCCGCCAAGTTGAGTTCGCCTTGTAGTTTTTTGCCGTTTACCTTCATACTATATTGTATGCGCGGATTTTCTTTGATGGACACAAACAACAACTTCGACTGCTTATGTTCGCTCACGTAACTAAACGATTCGTTGAGCTTCGTGGTTTCTATCTTGAATCGCTTTACCATCGTCCAACCTTTGTTGCCATCGAAATGGACAGCGTTCACGATCAGTTCCGAAGTCAATTTGCCGATATAAGCAATGTTTTTCACTTCGTAACGATTCGTTAATTCGTAATCGGTGAGTTCGTAAGTGCCATCGTGATACAGCACGACGATGTTTACGCCAGTATCGAACTCGCCCAATAGCGCGCCGCGCGCATCGGTATTGAGACGACCAGTCGTGTCGTCGAACCAAATTTTACGTGCGCCAAGTGTGGATTTACCAGCTTCTTTTTGCGTGATTTTACTGACAGGATATTTGGTCAATATATTGCCTTGCGAGCTACGACCTTTGATGTCAAGTTCGCTAAAATCGTAATCAAATATCTTCAATTTGGCCTTGCAACCTTGCGACAATTTGATGTTCACTATTTCGGCTTCGCCGTTCGGATTGGCAGTAAAATACACGACTTTTGAACTCGGATTGCCTTTCGTCAATTCGTTTTCGCGGTCACGCGTGATGGCGGTCACATTGAATCGCTTCACGTAAGTCACGCCGTCTTTTCCGTCCACGTATATCATGTTGTAAGTCGTGCGTTCATCGGCTTTGTTCCACACCGCTACGTGTATAATGTCTTTGCCCACAAATGTCTTATCGGCAGCGCGGGTCACCATAAATTTACCGTCTTTGCGGAATACGATGATGTCGTCAATATCCGAGCAATCGCTCACAAATTCGTCTTTTTTCAAGCCCAAACCAATAAATCCGTCCACACGATTGACATACAATTTAGCGTTATTCGCTACTACTTTTGCCGCTTCGATGGTATCAAAAGTCAAGATTTCGGTTTTACGCTCGCGACCTTTTCCGTATTTTTTCAACAAATCTTCAAAATACGCAACAGCATAATCCGTCAAGTTTGCGATGTTGTGTTTTACTTCTTCTAGTTCGCTCTCAAAGCCTTTTATCAACTCATCTGCCTGAAAAGTATTGAATTTCGAGATACGTTTGATTCGGATTTCGGTCAATCGCCCAATGTCGTCCGTCGTGATGTCGCGGATTAATTGTAGGCGTTTATCGCCTTTTTCGGCGTTCATGCTTGGCGTCACGACATATTTTTTCAAAGCTGCATCGATGGTTTCGATTACCGATTCCCAAGTTTCACATTCTTCTATGTCGCGATAAATTCTTTTTTCGATAAATATTTTTTCTAACGAAGCAAAATGTAGTTTTTCTTCCAGTTCGCCTTTCCGAATATCCAATTCCCAACCCAAGAGTCGGCGCGTATTGTCCGTATTTATTTTTAATAAATGCTCTACGTTCGTAAATATCGGCTTGTCATTCACAATTACGCAAGCGTTTGGCGAAATCGAAACCTCACAATCCGAGAACGCATATAAGGCATCAATCGTTACATCTGGCGATACGCCAGGTTGCAATTCTATCAATATCTCGACCAATGCAGCCGTGTTGTCTATTACTTTTTTTACTTTTATTTTGCCTTTTTCATTGGCTTTCAAGATACTTTCTATCAAGTTTTCGGTTGTGACACCAAAAGGTAAATCCTTGATAACGAGCATCTTTTTGTCGGTTTGCTCTATTTTCGCGCGCACACGCACACGTCCACCACGAGCGCCGCCGTTGTAATTCGAGACATCAATCATGCCGCCAGTCTGAAAATCAGGAAAAATTTCCGCCGATTTTCCTTTTAGCAACTGAATACTCGCCTTTATCAACTCCACAAAATTGTGCGGCAATATTTTGGTACTCAAACCAACTGCAATCCCTTCTGCGCCTTGCGCCAGTAGCATCGGGAATTTCATGGGCAACGCAATCGGCTCTTTTTTACGGCCGTCATACGTCACTTGCCAATAAGTGGTCTGACCATTGAATGCCACATCGAGCGCAAATTTGCTCAAACGCGCCTCTATATAACGT
>JAYUJV010000204.1:0-8856 GCA_043764975.1 Saprospirales bacterium | reverse complement strand
CCGCCAGTGGATTACAAATATCCGTTTTTGAGCGAAGAGTGATTTTTTTAAATTAAGAAAATTAAGAGAATTAAAGCAATTAAGAAAATATATACAAGTAAATATTAAGATTTAGAATGTAAATTTTAAGCATTAATATTTGCATAATTAATTGATAATCAATAATTTATAATTAAAATAAAAAAAGAAATGATACATTTTGAAAATTTGACTCAAGAAGAAAATCAAATTTTGATGGAAACAATTCCTGCTATCTCATTTTATGTAGGCAATGCAGACGGAAAATTTGATGAAGACGAAAAGGCTTGGGCAACACGATTGACCGAAATCAGAAGTTTTTCGGGCGATAAAACCTTACGTGATTTTTATGAACACATAGAAAAAAATCAAGCTGCGCTTTGTGATGCAGTGCTGGCGAACGCGCCAACTGGACAGCAAGAGAAAATGGATTTTTATGCTGCCAAAATAGCTCGTGCCAATGCGCCATTGTCAAAATTAGAGCATACTTTTGCTTCACATTTGTACCAAAGCTACCTAACTTATGGCGAGCAAATCGCAAAATTGACTGGTGGCATACTTGGTTTTGGTGCTATCGATTCTGATGAAAAGAAAGCTATACAACTTTCTATGTTGAACAAAATATAGATTTTCTTTTGCTTTTGGTAGTTTATTTTTAAATATCAAATAGTAGATTTTGACGTAACGCTGTCATGGTTCAAAACCCTGACAGCGTTTGGTGACCAGTAATTTTTCTAAAGTGCTAAAGTAAAATTACATAATTTAAAAAATTTGTTTACTGTACTAAATCGGTTGCTTTTGTAAAATTAAGTTCGACAGTAATATTCTAAGGATTTTGAGGATAAAATACTTTATTTTAGGGCTTTTTTTATAAAAAAATTAGAGCCTAATTTGGTTCATACTTCATTTTTTTGGGAAAAAACTGCGCTATTGTACTTCCAATCGCTGATTGGAAGATATTAGGTTGGCAAATTAGCAATACGTGACGCTTCCAATCAGCGATTGGAAGTACTACGCTTTAGTAAGAGCAACGGATTTAGTACACTAAGAAAAATTTTATAAAAAAAGCGATTCAAGTGTTTGACACTCGAATCGCTTTTTTTATTTTTTACGCCATTTCATTTGTTTTTTCTTATCAAATTTATTGAAACGACAACGTTGGCAGCGTTTTGAAAGCTGCCAACGTTTGATATAGATTAAAACTGTATTTTGGAATAATATAAAATATGGTACAAATATTGATTCGTAAAACTGTTCGATAGATTTTTTTATCAAAAATCAAGAAATCAATTGAATATTAACAATAAATTATTTTCAACAAATTATACTTTTTTAGCCATGAGTAAAATTAAAAACCTCCTACAAGTACTCTGTATTTGTAGCTTATTTGTAGTTGGGTGTCGCAAAGACAACTTGACTTCAACAACAACGTTAGGAAAAAAAACATCCGAATTTACGTCTAATTCGCTTAATGAATGGATAAAATTAAATTTGGATTTGGTCAAAACAACGCCAGGTTATACACCGCCAGTTGCATCACGTGCATTCGGATATATAGGTGTAGGCCTATACGAAACGGTTGCGCCTGGTGTTCCGAATTCAAAATCAATGGTTGGTCAATTAAATGGTTTATCGAGTTTACCTTCGCCTGATTATACAAAAGAATATGACTGGAAAATTGCTACCGATGCTTATTTCGAGAACATCTTGCCTTTGTTTTTTCCAACAGCCATTGCAGCTGAAAAAGATTCTATCAATGTCTTGGTTAATAAAAATAAAGGCAATAACGGAGCTGTAAAAGCAGATGTCGTAACGCGCTCACAAGAATTTGGAAAAGCCATAGCGAAAGCAATTTTTAATTGGTCAGTTACAGATGTGATAGGTCACGAAGGTTATTCGAAAAATTTTCCAGCAGGATATTCTGGCCCAATTGGAGATGCGTTTTGGCAACCCACAGGTGCGCAATTAATTCCATTGCAGCCATATTGGGGAACAGTTCGTCCATTTATGCCTAATATTACGACTTTAGCTTTTCCACCTGCACCTTTCCTTTTTTCAACAGACAAGGCTTCAACTTTTTTTAAAGACGCCAATACTGTATATGAAACCTCAAAAATATTGACCGAAGATCAAAAAGCGATTGCAAAATTTTGGGCTGATGGCGGAGGAACAGTAACGCCTCCTGGACACTCGGTTGCCATCATGAATCAGTTGATTTTAGAAAATAAACTGACTTTAGATGTTGCGGCTGCAACGTATGCAAAATTAGGAATCGGTTTGGCAGATGCGTTTATTTGTTGCTGGAAAGCAAAATATACATATAGTATATTAAGACCAGAAACGTATATCAAAAAATATATCGATAAAGATTGGAAACCACTAATAGCAACGCCACCGTTTCCTGAGTATGTGTCTGGACACGCAACACAAAGCGGTGCAATGGCCGTTATTTTGTCTGATGTATTTGGTTCAAATTACGCTTTTGCAGACAAAACGAACATCAATAGAAAAGACATAAGTGGTTTGCCTCGTTTATATAAAAACATAATGGCAGCTGCTACCGAAGCCACGGCATCGAGATTGTATGGTGGAATACATTATCCGAATGGAAACTCGAAAGGCATACAATCTGGTATGCAAATCGGTCAGCAAGTGTTAGCGTTGAAATTTAGACAATAATTTTTTTTAAATACTGTTTAATGAATTTTGATTTTATTTCAAAAACATTAAACAGTATTTTTTATTTCCGTTTTTGTATGAAAACAAAAATAATAATACTGTTATTTTACATAATTAAATGAAATAAAATTTGTTTTTTCAATAAAAAGTATTCATTTTTGCATTTGTATTTCAACAATATAGATTTTTTTCCCTTTACTAAATTTTTTTCCCATGTTTAAAAATTTCCAATTACAAATTGTAGTGGCTTGTTTATATGCCATTTTGTTGCTTTCTTCTTGTGGTATTGATCCACCAAAAAATCTAAGCAAAGACGTAAAAGAATTTGATTACACAATCGCTTTGGAGTGGAGCGCACAATTCTTAGAAGTCGATCGCTACACAACCAATGCTGCACCGCCAGCAACAGCTCGACAGATGGGTTATTTGAATTTAGCTTGTTACGAAGCTATTTTGCCTGGTATGTCTGCTGATTATCGTTCTATCGCTTCAAAATTTCAAGGTTTAAATATTCCTGCTATCGACAACAATAAGCAATATGACTTTCAAGAAGTTTACAACGCTTGTTATGCCCGTTCATTGACGCAGTATTTTAAAGATATGCCTTCAAAAAATTCTTTTGATATAATTTCATTAGAATCTAAGTGGGAAAAAGACATCGAAAAAAATGTTACCTTAGATGTAGTAGATCGCTCTCGCGATTATGGTCGTCGTGTTGCAGATGCTGTTTTTGCATGGTCAAAAACAGACCTAGTTGGTGCTGATTTGATGAGTAATCTCAAACCTCAATACAAAGCTCCAGTTGGTCCAGGTTTCTGGTTATCTGGCACAAGTCAAGCTAGTGGAAACGGTATTTTGCCTCAATTGGGACAAGCACGTGCTTTTACTTTTGGTGCAAACGAAAACATTGTACGCGATCCAGAAGAGATATATGGTGTTTCTTATAGCGAAGATATTAATTCTTTGATGTATTTGCAAGCAAAGGAAGTTATGGCTTTGACCAACAAAGCTAGAACTGGTGCTGCATACAACGAATTGTATTGGAGAGCTGAATTTTGGTCAGACGACATAAAAGGTATTACTTTTTCTCCTCCTGGCCGTATTATAGCGATTGCGATACAAATGTTTCCTGATGCAAAGCCAAATTTGGCTGTTGCGGTAGAATGTTTAGCAAAAATCGGTGTAGCAAGTACTGACTGTGCAATTGCGACTTGGAAGGGTAAATATGTTTATAACATCGAACGTCCAGATACCTATATCAATCGTATCATTGATAAAAATTGGAAGACTATATTAGGTGTTAAACCAACACTTTTAGGCAAAGCCGTAACACCGGCGTTTCCTGCATATCCATCAGGTCACTCTACATTTGGAGGATCTGGTGCAGCTATTTTGTCTGATATGTTCGGTTATAATCATCCGATGACAGACAAGTGCCATGAAGGTCGCACTGAGTTTTATGGTAAGGCAAGATCTTACAAAAACTTTACAGAGCAAGGCGAAGAAAACGCTTACTCTCGTATTCCACTTGGTGTTCACTATCGTATGGATTGTGAAGAAGGACTTTACACAGGTCGCGAAGTCGCAAGACGTGTATTGAACCTAGGTTGGAAAAGATAGATCTACAAAAGTAATACAGCAAAAAAAGCCGTTTCAAACTGAAACGGCTTTTTTTATATCCTGAATTTACTCTATATCAAAAGAACAAAATAATTAAATTTTTCCCAATTTCTTTACTTTGAATTAGCTTCTAAATTAGCAACTCCCTCCTTTGGAGGGTTAGGGAGGTCTTACTCTATTTGGTAGCGTCAGAGAAATCTTCTTTATCAAAATTAAGCAATATCAAGTTCCAAATAGCAGCTGCTGCAAAAAAGAAAATGGTAATATAATAACCTAATTGAGGTACGACATCAAGCATTGTACTTACATTTACAGGAAATTTAGTATCGTCGATGTTTAGGCCTTTTTGGAAGCTAGATTTTAAATATATTAATAACAAAACACCTAAAACACCTTCTACCAAACCAACGATTCGAGCTATTTTCAATTGTCTTAAAAAATATAAACCGAAGCCAACAATAGCCACTAAGAATGCCAATATTGCAATTGGATTGGGTGGAAAATCCTCTTTACTTTCGGCAGTTGGTGTAGCATCTTTTATCTCTTTCTCTTCTATTTCTTTTCCATTTGCAGGTTGATTTACTTCTTTCTCATCTGAGTCTTCGGGTTCAAGTTCTTTTTTTGAATCATTTGAGTTTTTATTATCATATTTACTAAAATCTACGCTTTTACCGGTCATCAATTCTAAACCAGTAAAAGTTGTGACGGTTTCGGTTTTGCATTTTAAGTCAAAAAAAGAAAGAAAAAAAGACATCAATACGATGCCAAAAAAAGTGGGCGATAAAAATCCAAGTTGTTTCATGTTGATTGGTTTTAAAAGTTTTAAAAATTGATTTTTTATAGAAAATAGGTTTTTATCTTTCCTTTTCAAAACCGTCAAATTCAGCTTTAATATCCTCATTCCAAAGTTCTATACTTTTGAGAACTCTACAATAGCGCTCAATCGATTGTTTGAAATTAGAACCATCAATCTTCTCATAAGTTTGTATATTACTTAAATCAGGCATCTACTTTGAAATTTTGTTAAAAAAAAATTAAGAAAAGTATGTTTATAAATTTATTTTTTTAATTCCTTTAATTCTCTTAATTTCTTTAATTTAAGCTTTATACCCTTTTCGTACTTTCTATAATATATAAAGGTCTTTGTTTTATTTCGTTATAGATATTAGAAAGATATATACTCATTAAATATAAAGTAAGGCACGTGGTGGCGAAAAATACGCTCATCACGATTACGATGAATGTCCAGCCGCTGACGGCTTGGTGAAAGTCGCCAAACACATCATAATTTGTAAATTTTACTTTCAAGGCATTGAAAATAACGCCGCTTGTGAACATAACCGAAAACAGGAATATCCAAAGTAACAACGTATTCAAAAACGTTGTAAACGACGAAATGGCAATCATAGATGTTCCGAAACGCGCTGAAAATGACTCTGATGGATCGCGCAGCAATGGTTCTTCGACTTCTATGACGCTGTTTTTGTAGCCAACCAAGGCATATATCGCTTTCATGTAGCGTAAGTTTTCGCGCAAGCGCAATAGTGAATTGAGCGCTCTACGTGAAATAATACGCGTGTTGTGCGCACGATTGTCGATGCGTAAATCCGAATATTTTTGTAAAATAAAAAAAAATATCGAATATAAAATACCTTCTAAACCTGCATTTCGCCCTTTTGCACGACAATATACGATGTCGTATTGCTCTTGCGATTTGTTGTATAAGTCTAAAATTAAATTCGGTTTATCCATAAAATCGAACTCAAAAATGATGGTATAATCGCCATTGGAGCGATCGAGACCAGCTACGATGGCATTGTTTTTATAAACAGATGTAGAGAGTTGTAGAAAATAAATGTGCTGTCGAAGCGCTTCTTCACTGGTTTTCCAAACAGCTAAATCCAATTGCTCGATCGAATTATTGACCACAACAATTTCGTAATCCCTAAAATTTTTATGCAACACGCCGTACAATTGCTTCACCATTGATTTCAGAAGGTGCATTTCGCGTGCATTCTGAACCACAATTACAACGGTTAAAAAAGTATTATTCATCAATGTTTTAATCTTTTTGTTTGTATTTTTTGATTATACAAAGATATGGTTTTTCTCACAGATTTCTCATGCGTAGATAATTTTCTCTCACAGAAAGCACAGATTTACTCAGACGTAGATAATTTTCTCTCACAGATTTCACAGATTTCACAGACGTATTTCGGTTTTTCTCTCACAGATTTCACAGATTTACACAGACGTAGATAAAGACAGTTCGCGACTTGTCTCTACGCTCAAACTTGTTATTTTTTTAATTTTCTTAATTTTTTTAATTTTCTTAATTTCGTTTTTCCTCTCACAGATTTCACTGATTTATACAGACGTAGATAAAGACAGTTCGCGACTTGTCTCTACGCTCAAACTTGTTATTTTTTTAATTTTCTTAATTTCGTTTTTCCTCTCACAGATTTCACAGATTTACACAGACGTAGATAAGGACAGCTCGCGACTTTTCGCTACGCACGCAAACTTGTTATTTTCTTAATTTCGTTTTTCTATTTAATTTTATCTGTGAAAATCTGTGAAATCTGTGAGAAAAACATTTTTTTAATAAAATGAAAAACGCGCTTAAAATTACCATTTACTTTTCTACCTTTGCATTCCGTAACAGTACAATCTAAAAATTATGACAAAATACATATTTGTTACGGGAGGCGTTACCTCATCTCTTGGCAAAGGCATTGTTTCGGCCTCACTCGCGAAGCTACTTCAAGCTCGTGGCTTTGCTGTCACGATTCAAAAATTTGACCCTTATATCAACATCGACCCTGGCACGCTCAACCCTTATGAGCATGGCGAATGTTACGTGACGGACGACGGTGCGGAAACCGATCTTGACCTCGGTCACTACGAGCGTTTTTTGAATACGCCGACTTCGCAAGCCAATAATGTGACAACTGGTCGCATTTATCAAACCGTAATTAGTAAAGAACGCGCTGGCGACTATTTGGGCAAAACAGTTCAAGTTATTCCACACATTACAGACGAAATAAAATATCGTGCGCAATTGCTCGGCAACAGCGGTAAATACGATATTGTCATCACTGAACTCGGTGGTACGGTAGGCGATATAGAGAGTTTGCCTTATTTGGAGGCGCTTCGTCAGTTGAAATGGGAACTCGGCGCGGATAACTGTTTGGTTATACACCTGACTTTGATTCCTTACCTAAAAGCGGCGCAAGAACTCAAGACTAAACCAACGCAACACTCTGTAAAAGAGCTATTGACGGCTGGAATCCAACCCGATATTTTGGTTTGTCGTACCGAACATCCAATCAATATGGACATTCGACGCAAACTCGCTTTGTTTTGTAATGTCGAAGTAGCGTGCGTTATCGAATCCATCGATTGCGAAACGATTTATGACGTGCCGATACTCATGCTCAAAGAGAAACTCGATACGCAAGTGATGACAAAATTGCGATTGAAAGACCGTAAAGAGCCAGATTTGAAAGTTTGGAAAACCTTTTTAGGCAAGTTAAAAAACCCATTGCACGAAGTCAGAATCGGATTAGTAGGTAAATATAACGAATTGCAAGATGCGTATAAGTCTATTTATGAAGCATTTATACATGCAGGTTCTGTGAATGAGTGTAAAGTCATTGTAGAGCCGATACATTCGGAGCAACTCGAAAACAACATTCATTCTATCGAAAAAATATTGGGCCATTTGGATGGCGTTTTGGTTGCGCCAGGTTTTGGCGAACGTGGCATAGAGGGTAAATTGGAAGCAATTCGATTTGTGCGTGAAAATAATATTCCGTTTTTTGGCATCTGTCTCGGTATGCAATGCGCGGTAGTCGAATACGCGCGCAATGTATTGGCACTCGAAAATGCTTCATCGACCGAAGTCAATAAAAAAACGCTTCATCCAGTGATAGATTTGATGCCAGATCAGAAAAAAATTACGAAAAAAGGTGGCACCATGCGACTTGGTGCTTACGATTGTGAACTCAATCCAAAATCGAAAGCTGCAGCGGCGTATAAAAGTTCAAAAATATCAGAACGACATCGCCACCGCTTTGAGTTTAACAATGAATATGTATCTCAATTTGAAAAAAGTGATATGAAATTGGTTGGCCGCAATCCCGATACCAATTTGGTAGAAGTCGTAGAGTTGGCGAATCATCCTTGGTTTGTAGGCGTACAATATCATCCTGAGTTAAAAAGTACGGTCGAAAATCCGCATCCATTATTTGTGGATTTTATAAAAGCGTGTTGCCAAAAGTAGCATCTAATTTATTAGGTATTTTTCTCAAAAGCTGACAGTGTTCAATACGCTGCCAGCTTTTTTTATAAAAAGTAGCACCGAATTTATTCGGTATTTTAATTTTTATAAAAAATAACAACGTTCAAAACACAACCAGTTTTTTTATATAGTTCATTGGGAGTAACTCTATTTTGTAGAAAAATAAAATTGTAATATATAAAACATTGATAATTTAATACTTATAAAAATATTTAAACGCTGAAAACTAAGATAAA
>JAYUJV010000203.1:0-8868 GCA_043764975.1 Saprospirales bacterium | reverse complement strand
TGTCACTTGATATGAACACGATTCCGTCTTCATAAAAAGTGGGGCTAAAATCCAATTTTTCGGTATTCACCGTTTTTTCATTGACAACTGTTACGTTTTCGTCTGTCAATATATCTGTTTGTGCATTTAGGTTTTGAGCTACGATTGTCAAACCCAAAAGAAATAAATTTTTATATAACTTATTCATAATCAATACTTTTCAATTTAGGTAGAACTTATAATTTTTATTTTTAAAGTCGATTTCAATTTTTAAATCTTTTATTTTAATAAAAAAATGACTTTTTAATAAATTAAAAAAAAGAAAAATCGACATTTGATAACATTTTTTCTTTAGAAAAATTAAAAGAAAAAACGTGGATTGTCAAATACATCTTTTGCGGATTCGTTGCTACGACCAAAATCGTATCTTATCATCGCTTCAAGACTTCCGTTGTTGTATTTTTGTAACTTTGACAATGTAAAATCATAAGCAAAACCGATGCCCAATTGATTCGTAACTTGCAAAAAAGCCAAAGCATCAAGCGATTCTGCCTTAATTTGGCTGTCTGTGCGGTAGCTCAAGCCTAAAGTTACTTTTTTGTTGTACATTACACTTGCATTGGCATCAAAACTAATCGGTGAATTTTTCACGAATCGAGCCATCAATGAAGGACGTAAATCTAATGATTTTGTCATTGGTACGATACCGCCCATCATAAAATAAATGTGTCTTTGTTGGGTTGCTGTATTCACAATATCAGCCAATTTATTTTGCAATAAATTTGGAACAGATGCGCCGACATACATTTTTTTATAATTAAAATAAACACCTGCACCAAAGTTACCTTGATTGAACGAACGATTTGCGTTTGAAAGTGATGGATCATTCACGACGCCATCGGTGATTAACAAATCTGGGTTTGTAAAATCATAATTATAATTACGAACAGAACCCATCAAGCCGAATTTCAGGCTTGTTGTGTTGGTTTGAACCAAGCTATATGAATAAGACAAACTAGCCAAATAATCGCGCTGAACACCAATTTTGTGATGTGATAAAGTTGCACCAATACCAACTCTTTTTTGCTTACCAACTGGCGTATCAAATGAAATACGCTCAGAACTCGGTGCGCCAGGAAAGCTATACCACTGACCGCGATATAGTCCAGAAATACTACCACATTCCCGTGCGCCTGCAAATGCAGGATTGTACATCAATCGATTGTACATAAACATTGTGTAATGGTTTTCTTGCTGTGCAGACAATGAAGTTGCCAATGTCAAGACCAAAACGAATATTTTAAATATATTTTTCATTTATATAAATTTAAATTTTTATTAAAATTATAAATCGGAGATAAAAAGACTTAAACATAGTTTTCTATCTTTTTATCTCCAAAATAAAGTTATTTTATCTCAATACAGTAACAAAACCTTTTTGAGGCGCTTTGTTTGTATCAGGAATAAATATAAAATAATACGTTCCGTCAGGAACTGGCTGGTCTTTGAATGTTGCTTTCCAAGCCTTCGAGTTGTCGTAAGGCACAGCGCGATACACCTCATGTCCCCATTCGTTGAAGATGTAAAGTTCTGCTTTTTCGTTGCCAGTAAATGGATAATCGACAATCATTGCGTCATTCATACCATCGCCATTTGGCGTTAGCACATTTGGAATTTTCGCAACATCTTGCAACACATTTATTTTGGCCACAATCTCCACCGAACAAATATTCGGACAAGCAACTGAACATATTTGATACGTAAATTCATCTTCACCAATATATTTTACATTCGATATATATTCAAAATCTCCATTTTTATTCAATGTCAATGTACCATTTTTAACGTTTTTAACAACCTTTACAGTTACATCTTTATTGTTTGCAAGTCCATCATTTGTCAAAACACTATTCAATAATTTCACTTCTGTCAAAACTGAATATTCATCATTTTTACCAGTCGTAATCGGGCTATTTACATTGATTTTCAACGGCTCGGCTGCTGGAGAAGGACAACCATTTATGTTTGTTTTCAAAATATAATCACCTCCGTTTATGGCTTTTACAGCCGTTACGCTTGGATTTGCGACCGTTTCATTGAAGTTATTCGGGCCAGTCCAAGTGTAAGTTGCACCTACAATCGTGTTTGTACTTAGTTGTACATTGTCACCGATACATGGTGTTGCAGATTTGACTGTTTTGTCGTTTCCAATCCAAGTTATCGGTGCATCTATTGGCACAACTGTTACTGTAAACGCACATTCAGACGTGTTGCCAGCAGCATCTTTTGCTGTGTATTTGTAAGTCGTCGTTGCGCCCAAATCGAATTTAGTCAATCCGTTGTTCGTGATTGTTGGATTTGGCGTACAAGCATCGGTTGCTGTAATTGGTTTAAAATTAATCACAACTGCCTTACAATCAGTTGGTTGTGAAACACTTGTTGCAATATGACCTGACGGATCACTCAATACAATACCAGCTGCATTTACTTTTATGTCTTTCGGACAAGTTGCAAATACTGGCGCAGTTTTGTCTTGAACCGTTATGTTAAACGACTTTTCGACACTATTTGCAGATTTATCAAAAGCCGTATAAACCACTTTGTATGAACCGATATTTAATTTATCGCCTGCACTTGGGCCCGATTTTTTCAAAACGGTTACGTCAGCAGTTTTATCACAATTGTCTGATGCAGTTGGAATTGACCAATTATTTGAAGCCGTACAATCGCTTGCATTGGCATCTAAGGTAATGTCTTTCGGGAACGAAGCGTCAAAAGTTGGCGCAGTTGTTTCCTTTAAAGTCACTGTAAAACTACATTGTGCTGTATTTCCTTTCGTATCGGTTACAGTATATGTTACAGTTGATGCTCCAGATTTGAATACTGAACCTGGCGCAATATCCGCTTTCGGTGCAGCCGTGAATGGTACACAACCAGCTGTAGCTGTCGCGGCAACCCAATTGATAATGGAATCGCATTTTTGCGCACCAAGGTTAGCTGAAATATTCGACGGACAAGTAATTGTCGGTTTCAAAGTACTCGCTACTTCAACCTTATAACTACATTTTGAAACGTTGCCACTCAAATCTTTTGCATAATAAGTCACGATTGATTTATCGCCAACCAAAAACTCAAAAGGATTGGCCAAACTATCGCGATTATTCGTAATTACTAATGATAAATTATCACAATTATCTGTAAATGAAGGCTTTGGCAATGGATTCAATGTAGTTTTACATTGACCATTTGGTGCATTGAGCGTCAAATCTTGCGGACAATTGCTCACTTTGGGCGCTTCATTGTCGCTTACTTTTATATTAAATGTACATGATTCAAAATTCAAGGCCGCATCATTTACATTGATTTGATATGAAGACGAAGCTCCAACCGCTACAACATTATTTGCAGGTAATTGTGGATTAATGGTCGAATTTGTAATAGCAACGTTATCGGTTGCTTTCGGAACTGTGATTTTCGCGCCACAAGTTCCTGGGTCATTGTTTACGATAATGTCTTTACAAACGATGACTGGTTTTTCTGTATCTTTTACCTCTACCTCGAAAGTACAAGTTGCTGTGTTTCCCGAAGCATCGGTTGCTGTATAAGTTACAATTTTAGAACCTACACTGAAAAAATCACCAGGTTTATTGGTCGAAGTTGTAGTGACAGAACAATTGTCAGTCGCCACTGGAACTAACCATGAAACAACCGCACCGTTTTTACCAGCATCACAAATCGTTACAATTTTTGAAGGACAAGTATTGAAACTTGGTGCTAAATTGTCTTTCACAATGACTTTGAACGAAGTTACTCCTTTATTACCGTCTTGATCGGTTGCTGTATAAACAACAGTCGTTGTTCCGATTGGATAACTCGTTAAATTCGGCACTTTATTAACCGTGATATTTGTATTGTTACATCCATCTTGCGCAACTGGTTCATCGCTTGGGCTCAATGTTGCATTACAATTTGCTATGTCAGCATTTAAAGTTACATCTTTTACATTGACGAAAGTCGGTTTTACAACGTCTTTCACAGTAATTGTAAATTCACATTTTGCTGTATTATTTGCAGCATCACTTACCGTAAACGAAACAACGGTTTTTCCGACAGGATAAAATCCATTTGCCGAAACGTTGGTTGCGCTTACAATTGTAGCAGGATTGCCACTATTGTCCGTAAACGTTGGCAAAGTCACCACTTTACCACAAGTCGTTGGATCTGCATCTACATTAATACCATTCGTCGGGCAATTAATGATTGGTGCTTGGTTGTCAATAACCGTTACATTAAATGTGCAAGTTACGGTTTTACCGTTGCTAAGGTCTGTTGCTGTATAAGTAACAAGGCTATTTCCAACTTGAAAAAACGAGTTAGGATTTTTTGTACTCGTCAAAGTTACCTGATTGTTACAAAAACCTTTTGCAGTTGGCGGCGTCCATGTGATGGTTGCACCATTTTTATTGGGTTCTACATTCGTCGTAATATCGTTCGGACAACCAGTTATTACTGGAGGATTTACGTCTTTAACCGTTATTTTTACTTGCGTAGAAGTCGAATTGCCATCAGCATCAGAAGCCGTAAAAGTTACCGTTGATGTGCCGACTGGAAATTGATTTGTATTTGGTATTTTTGTAATCGTTATATTTGTATTGCCACAACCATCAGTTGCCGTTGGTGCAGCCGATGCAGGGAAAGTTCCTGTACAAGTTGCTGGATCTGTATCAACTGTAATGTCTGGCGTAGCTGCAAAAGTCGGTTTTGTAACGTCTTTTATTACGACATTATAACTACAACTTGCTGTATTGCCAGCCAAATCTTTGACTGTAAACGAAACGGTCGTTGTACCAACTGGATAAAAATTATTGGCCGGAACACCATTTGAAATCGTAATCGTAGGTGTTTTTCCACTATTGTCCGTAAACGTTGGGAAAGGAACAGTTTTGCCACAAACTGCTGGGTCAGCATTTTGCACAATTCCGTTTGTAGGACAATTAATTATAGGATTTTGTGTATCTGTAACCGTAACTGTAAAGCTACACGAAGCTGTATTTCCTGCTTGGTCAGTTACTGTATAAGTAACTGTTTTTGAACCAATTACAAAATATGTATTAGGGTTTGTGGTTGTAATTGTGCTTGATATTGAACTACAAGTGTCTTTAACCGTTGGTGCTAACCAAGTAACCGTTGCGCCATCTTTATTCGGTTCAGCTGGAACAACTATGTTGCTCGGGCAAACAATTGTAGGAGCAGTTTTGTCAACAACCGTAACTTTCATGCTACAAGTGCTGCTATTTCCGAGTGCATCTGAAGCTGTAAAAACAACCGTTGTAAATCCTAATGGATAAAAAGGAGATGGATGATTATTGGTTGCCGTTATGTTGCCAACGCCACATTTGTCAGTTACAGTTGCTGCTGGCAATGTGTAATTGAAACCGCAAGACGAAGTGGTTGTGTTCAAGGTTACATCGGCTGGGCAAGCGATAATTGGCTTTTCGATGCTTTTCACAATCACATCGAAACTACAAGTTACTGATGAATTATTAGGATCTACGTAAGTCAATGTTTTAGTGCCAACGGCAAAGAAATTTGCATTGGGCGCATTACTTGGGTTTATATTAGTTATGCCAATACAATTGTCTTTTGTTTTCAAAGTTGCGGGCGTATAAGTTACACCACACAAACCTGAGGTTGCATTTAGCGTTACATTAGTCGTCGGACAATTGATAAATTTCGGCGGTTGATTGTCGATTATATTTATCGTAAATGTCTTTGTAGCAATGTTGCCAGTCGAATCTTTTGCTGAATATGTGATTGTATTCAAACCGCTTGGCAAAAATCCGCCCGATGGTTTATCGCTTGTAATTTGTATCAAATTTGAAGCTGTATGGTTATCAGTTGCAGTTGGCAAAGTCCAAGTTGGAAATGCACCACAAGTATCTAATTTTGTATTAATAGTCACATCTGCTGGGAAATTAGTAGTAGAAAAAACTGGTTTTTCGTTATCCACGACCGTAACATTAAACGTACAAGTTGCTTTATTTCCCGATTTATCGGTAACAGTATAAACTACTTTTTGTTTTCCAACTACAAAAAAGCTATTTTTTGCTTTCGTAAATACTTCCGATGCAATGCCGCAACTTTCTACAACGATTGGATTAGACCAAGTTACGTTGTTTCCATTTTGAGCTGGCGCTGAGTTTACTGTAATATCTGGTGTACAAGTCGTAATGACTGGTGCTACATTTTCAGTCAATGAAACAGTAAAAGTACAAACACTTGTATTTCCATAAGTGTCTTTTGCGGTATATGTTACTGTTGTAAGGCCAGTATCGAATGTGTCGCCGTTGAAAGTTGTTACATTTGCAATAGTTGCATTTGTTTTCGTAATCGTAGCCGTCGATTGCACACTCGGATCACAATTGTCCGTTATGGTTGGATTCGTCCAATTGATTACTTTTGCACAAGTACCACTCACTGTTACGACATCTGTAATATTCGATGGACAATTGGCAATAACTGGCTTTGTGTTATCAAAATTTTTCAAATTACCATCAATCGTCAAAGCGACAATACTCGCTGCCATGGTTGGCGTATGCGAACTGTTGTAAACAATCTGCAATGGAGAATTTACTTTTCCCGAAAGGGTAAAAGGGAAAGTCATCAAAACTGAATTGTCTGGTACAGTATAAGTTTGACCAGCTGGCATCGTAAATTTGAACAATATTTCGCCAGGTGTACTGTTTGAAACCACACAATTACTTTTTATAACATTGTCGTAAAAAGTAATATTTGAAGGAATAATAGACAAATTGCCTACATTATATTTAACTAATATCGAAAAATCGCTAATTTTTTCAAAATCAGTCGTTTTCAATTCCATTGATTTTGAAAGAACCGAACATGGCACTGAATCTTTTATCATCGAAAAACGAAGCGCATTTACAGTAATATTTTGCGAACAAGAAGCGGAATTGGCCATATAATCCGAAACGGTATAAACGGCATTTGTTGTTCCATAACTCAAATCGTGCGTAGTATTGGTTGCAATCGGAACAGTGCTTACGCTTGAAGTTGCACCTGTAAACCGAACCAATTGCTTTTCGATAGCACAATTATCCGCCATTGCAGGAATAATGTCTTTTCCATTTACCGTTAATTTCGTCAAACTCGGCGTTGGTGTATAAATCAAGGTGTCAGGTTTGCACGCAATAGTTGGCTTAAATTCATCAATGATAAACATATCACCATCTACATGGGTCATTGGCAATACGCCTAATGTGGACGAAGTTGCAGTCATAGCAACTGGTAATGCTCCAAATTTCAATAAACTTGTTCCTGCATTTCCGATTGGTGTAAGTAACAACCTAAATAAACGGCTATTATCGGATATATTAGTAGCAGCACCAGTCCAACTAAAACCAAGCTGACCATTGGCGACATTGGCGGTATTAAATGTTGTGCCAGCCGTTAAAGCTGTGAGTAAACCATTCGTTCCTACATATTGAAATTTTGTAGGATCCCATGAGGCACTAAATTGTAAATTTGTTAAATCCTTATTGCTGGCATTTCCGATATTGATTCCAAAACCAATATCAGTTCCGTCTTCGCAATAAGCCAATTTACTACCTGCAAATATATTTAAGGTATCATTTGAGTTTTTTACCAATACGATTTTGAAAACGCATTGCGAAGTATTGCCAGCCAAATCGGTTGCAGTATAGTTTACGGCCGTAACGCCAAGTTTATAGAACTTACCGTTTGCGTCACCTACACCTGTTTTGTTATTCGCACCAGTTAGTTTGTAGTTTGTAATACTCGCAGTTCCACAATCATCAGATGCGTTACCAAATATACTCGCTACAAAAACACTATCCAAACCTTTATAAAATTGTGAACCTGGACATAAAGCCTGAGGTCTTGTCTTATCTACAATCTTGACAGTGCCCGATTTTACAATTACAGGCCCAGCCATATTTGTACTTGACAATGCTTGCAAGGGAGTAGGATTGCCAGACAATGTGACAGGTGTGATTCCTCCGCCTGTCAAACCATAATAATAAGGCATAAAGTTGATCCGAAACATCAAATCGCCATTGGGCAAAGTTACAGGAGCAGTACCGCCCCAAGAAAATGATATTTGACCATTGGGCGCACTAACTGTATTGATGTTAAAACTCGAAAATGCACCATTCAAATCGGTTACAGAAATAGCATTTAATAAATTTTTATCAAAATTAATACTAAATTGCAGCCCTTTTAAATCTGTAAAATTATTTACACGTACATCATACGCAAATGTTTTTGTACACTCCATGGTCGCAGTACTAGGCAAATAAACTTCGACGGTAGCTACTGGATTAGGTTTGGGCTTTGCTGATTTAGCAAAAGTATTGAAGCTGAATAGCAACAGTACCATAAATGAGAAAAGTTGTATTTTTTTTGTCATGTTAAAATTATTTATCATATAAATGTTAAATGTGCTTGTTGATATTGGCCAATTTATAGCCTTTAAGATAAAATAAAAGTATTGTTAATAAGAATAATGCACGAATTTATATTGTTATATTGAAATTAATATACAATATAAATCTGTAATTTGCACAGAGTGGAAAAAAATTGTTGTGTGTGAAGTCGTTTTCAAAAATATTAATAAAACAGTTGTTTTACGATAATTTTTTGTATTTAGTTGCAAATATATCTAATATATTCGTAATGTATTGATATTAAGACATAATTTTTATTATAATGTCACATTTCAAACAAAAAAAAATAATTATTAAAATAAAAGTAACTACTTAGCTATTTATCGAAAAGAGCTGAATCGAAAAGATTTTATTTGATATTCAGTATAATTTGCAATAAGCAATAAGCAAAATTTGCCGAAAA
>JAYUJV010000202.1:0-3218 GCA_043764975.1 Saprospirales bacterium | reverse complement strand
TCGAGCAACTATTCGAGCAACTATTCGAGCAAAATTCGACTATTGTTTATTGCCAATTATACTGAATTTTGCACAAATTCTAATCAATTTTATATAATCAATTAATAACTAAATAGCTACTATTTTCATTAACAAACTAAACAAAACAATGAATCAGACAAACGCTCCTCGATTATTTTTAGCAAGCTGTATTGCGCTCATCACAACCTCTATGACCTTTGCCATTCGTGCTGGTATGGTCGGAAAACTTGGTACTGAATTTCAACTTGACAATACTCAGCTGGGTATGATTGTAGGCATGGCTGCGTTGGGCTTTCCGATTGCAACGACGCTTGGTGGTTTTTTCGTGGATCAAGTAGGTATGAAACGTTGGATGTGGTTAGCGTTTGGCGCGCACGTAATTGGATTATTGATGACCATTTTCGCATCTGGTTTTTGGACACTTTACCTTTCTACCTTTCTGATTGGTTTTGCCAACGGCTCAGTAGAAGCGGTTTGTAATCCATTAATTGCTTCTATGTATCCTGATAAAAAAATACCCATGTTGAACAAATTTCACGTTTGGTTTCCTGGCGGCATCGTAATTGGTGCTTTATTGGGCGCTTTGATGACACATTTTAGCATTTCTTGGCATTGGCAAGTAGCGACTATCTTAATACCTACTGTTATGTATGCTTATTTGTTTTTTGGCCAATCATTCCCTAAAACAGAACGTGTTACATCTGGTGTGAGTTATGGAGATATGTTCAAAGCTGTTCTGTCGCCGTTGTTTATTTTTATGGCTATTTGTATGTTCTTGACCGCCAACACCGAATTGAGTACAACCCAATGGATCGATAAATTAATAAAAGGTGGCAATGCGCTATTAATTTTAGCACTTGTGAATGGACTTATGGCTGTTGGTCGCTACTCTGCAGGTGGTTGGGTACACCGTTTCAAGCCAGTGAATGTGTTGCTGATGTCGAGCGTATTTGCGGTATTGGGTTTATATATGTTGCGTACATTTGAGGGCAATATGCTTTATGTGGCAGCCATCGTTTTTGCTATTGGTGTTTGTTTCTTTTGGCCAACTATGCTTGGGTTTGTGAGCGAAACCATGCCTAAAACTGGTGCATTGGGTTTGTCTTTGATGGGCGGTGCAGGTATGTTAGGCAATTGGGCTTACCAGTCATTTTTTATAGGACCTAAACTCGATGCTTTGAAAGTAGCAAGTGTGAGCGAAGTTGATGCAGGGCGCATGGTGTTAGCAGATATTAATATATTACCTGTCATACTGGTTGTTGCTTTTGCAGCACTGTATTTGACGAAAGGCAAACTATGGGATAAGGAAGCAATTGCGTAGTTGGGTGACGTGCGGTCAATTGTTAATTGAACGTATCACGCAATGCTAATGCGTAAACTTAAGCCATTGTCCAATCACCGATTGGACGCACTTTAGCAAAGTGTTTTTACATAGAAGTTGTTTAAAGTTGTTTTAGATATAAAATATTGAATAATTCTAATTATTCAAACAAAAAGAATGGATATAACTTTATTTTAAGAATATATTTAATATTTTTAAAATAAGTATATAAGTAAAACAAATATGATTAATACCATTTAGACTTTTATGTTTATATTTATAAAAATACAGAATGAAACCAATTAACTTTGGTAATATCAGCAAATAAAAACTTTAAACAACTTCATATAAAAAAAGGTCGTTCTGTAACAGAATGACCTTTTTTTATATCTTTTTACATTCTAACACAAAAGCTGGCGGAAAATTGAGTGGCACAAAATCTACTTTTACTTCATCAAATATTTCTTGATACATTTTTTTTGCAAAAAGAGAATAATGGAATTGTATAAAAAGACCACCAGGTTTCAAGATACGCTTTGATTCACGAATAATTGTCTTTGCTATTTCGTCGGGTAAAATGGTAAATGGAATAGCGGATATGACATAATCAGCTTGGTCGTGGTTGTGTTCAGAAAGGTGTTGTTCTATATTTTCAGCACTAGCTGCTATGAGATGAAAGCGAGTATCGTGACCATACTTTTGAGAGAGCAATTCACAAAAAGAATCATTGACCTCGAAGGCAAATAACTTACTATCTGCTTGCATAGCTTCTAAAATATACGAAGTAATGACGCCATTCCCAGGCCCTAATTCGACAATTACTTTTGCTTTTGCAAAGTCTATAGGTTCTATCATGGCGCGGCACAAATACTTAGAGCTCGGTGTGACCGAACCCACTGTCTTTAGGTTTCTGATGCCTTCTACTATAAAATCTAATTTATCCATACCTTTAAATACTTGCTAAAAACATTCCAAAGATAGCATTGTATCTTGGTTTTATTAAAATTAAAGGTATTTTTATTTTTTTTCACTCTTTTTTAAATAAATCTGTAAGTCGCCATACATAGAAGTATAGGTTTTTAGATCGTCGTTGGCAATCCTAAATCCATTTACGTAAGGTACAATTGTAGGCGCAGGAATCCCTTTGCTTTCAAGTTCTTTTTTTAGTTGCTCGGCTGCAGTGTAGGTATTGAACAAACCAATTGTGTATTGATAAAGTCCTTTATCCGAAAATCTTTCTATCAACACATCAGGATATAAGCGGACAATATCGCCCGAATAAATCTGCTTTATCGCCGTTATTTGTACCCGATACGAAAGGCCTTTGCATGCTTTATCGAAACGTTCGCCTTCTTTTGAGGTCATAAATTCGGACACAATTGGACTTTCTTCTTTTATCGTAATGGGTAATTTATCAATTTTATTTAATTTCAAAACAACGCGACGATTCAGCTTTTGACCCGAAGTATTGGGTTTGCCGTCCATGATATTGAGTGCTATCGGATAAGAAGATCCACAACCCTGAATAATGATATTCGATGCTGGAATACCATTTTTTATCAAATAATCAGCCGTTTTTTCTAGTCTTTTTACCGAAAGGTATAAGTCAAATTCCGAAGTTCCGTTTTCTTCTGAGTGCGACGTAAGCATCAATTTTATTTGTGGATAGCGTTTCATAGTCGCTATAATCGGGTCTATCACACGTGTATTCGAGGGCGTGAGTAAGTTGTCATCTTTTTCAAATAACAAAGGTGCGATGGTCAGGTTCGTGATTTCGGATTGGTTGTTAGCCACCGTTTCTATCGTGTTTTCTTTTTTAATTTTTGCTCTTACTGCCGTAAAATCACTAGGACTTGAGTTGCGGCTTTGCTCTGGT
>JAYUJV010000201.1:0-1147 GCA_043764975.1 Saprospirales bacterium | reverse complement strand
CTGCATTCAGAAAAACTTCTGGATCTGGTTTGCCTTTTTTGACGTGCGAAGCATCTACAACCACCGAAAAATATTGCTCTAATTGTAGCTTTTTGACTGCAAACGCTACGTTCTGATGTGGCGCTGCTGTGCCAATAGCCAATCCAATATGCTGATTGTGAGCAGTTTGCAAAAAAGAATCCAAGCCAGTTATCAACGAAATCTGATGTTCAAATATTTGGCGATAAGCCGCTTCTTTTCCTTCGGCAATATCGGCGCGTTCGGCTGCTGTGAATCGGTCGCCGAACAAGCGTGCGAGGATTTCGCTATTCACGCCATGTATCGACTGTCGCACTTCTTCGAGCGAAAGTGGCAAACCAAGGTCGTGCAGCGTCTTTTGCCAAGCGCGATGATGCACCATCATATTGTCAATCATGGTGCCGTCCATGTCGAATAAAAAACCGTATTTCATGTTTAAATAATTGTAATTTTTAGATATTATAAAAGAAAGAAAAAATCAATGGTTTTGCATGATTCGTAAGAAATAGGCAATTGGCAATTTGCAATAAGCAACTTTTTTGAGTTAAATTTGCTTATCACAAATTGCTTATTCTAACTGAAAACAATCAAAATATACATGGTTGCAATTCATCAAAATTATTACAAAATGATATTGATATTTTTCCGCAAATATAAAAAAACGCTTCAATATAGGCTTAAATTTGCGCTTATAAAAAGAAAATCATATCTTAGCCTTGTTTTTAATAAATACATTTTCAAACTTTATTTTCAATACATAAAACATGATAAAAAGAAGATTATTAATTGCATTAGCAATTATATTGGTGATTGGCCTTTTGCTAGGTTCATACTTTACTTTTAGCTGTTATAGCGAAGGTTCACGTGCAGGTTCGGTCATAAAATTCAGCCATAAAGGTGTAATATTCAAGACTTGGGAAGGCGAAATGATGCAACGTAACGTATCGCTACCAACACAAGATACTTGGCATTTTTCATGTAAAGATGATTCGATTTCACAACAAATAAACGATGCCATGTCGCACGGCAATAAAGTAGATTTGCACTATTGCGAAAAATTTTATTCTTTCTTTTGGCAAGGCGAAACCCAATATTTCATTGATAGAGTAACCGTGATTAAGGATTAAGA
>JAYUJV010000200.1:0-3219 GCA_043764975.1 Saprospirales bacterium | reverse complement strand
ACTTTTTTAACAATCACTTGCCGTTTGGCGGCGCAAACAATAGCGGTGTCGGAAAATCACATGGCTTTTTTGGCTTCGAAGCATTCTCGAATGCACGTAGCGTATTGCGTCAGCATTTGCCAATCAGCGCCATAGAGTTGATGATGCCGCCTTATACTAACTTAAAACAAAAATTGATTGACTTGACGATAAAATGGTTCTAAAATATTCATAAGTCTTTCATAATCAATACCTTATATCAATTTATTTGTAATCATTTTCATATTTTATTAATAAAAATATAAATATAAAAAGCAACTTTCGTATCGAAATGTTGCTTTTTTTATTGGTTTTTCTAACTTTGTGTTTATAACATAGTATTGAACAGACTATATTTTTTAGAAAACTAAAAATCGAGTAATCCATGCAGCCAAATAAGCTAACTCTTAGCGCAGACCAAACCAAAAGTTTGAGTAAAATTCAAGCAAAATTCAATACCTTAGTTTTAGAAATTGAAAATTTAAAAAAGCATAAAATAGAGCTTGAAACCAATATAAAAAATGTCGAAATAAAATATCGGAAGCAAATCATACCACTTGCGACGCAGGGCACTGATAAAATGTTAGAATTGTTAGACAACATCAACGATGCTTATGATAATTTCAAATTGACAAAAAAAGAAATGGAGGCCGTATCGAGATATATGCTTAACCATGTGGTAGATTACTTAGAGGCTGATCAATTTGATGAAGCGCAAACCGAAAGATTAAAAGCATATTACGAAAAATATTCAGGCTATAATTTTGAGGAGATTGAGGGAAATGCGCTCAATAATAAAGCTGAAATGTTTGAAAAAATGTTTGGCATTAAAGTAGATCCTGAACAGATGAACGACGAAGAATATGTAGAAAATTTGAGAAAAGAAATGTTTGAAAAATTTGGTGCAAATGACCCAAACAGTTCAAATGGTTCTGGTCCTAAAAAAGAAAAGAAAAAAACGAAAAAACAACTCGAAAAAGAAAACTTAGAAAAAGAAGCTGAAGACAATCTCAAAAAAGATGCCCGAAGTATATATACGCAATTGGCAAAACTTTTGCACCCAGATTTAGAGCAAGACGAAATACTGCGCGAGCAAAAATCCGAGATTATGAAGCGCGTCACAAACGCTTATAGCAGCAACGACCTATATGAATTGCTACAGATTCAACTCGAAGTACAACAGCTCGACAACGAAAAATTATTTAATGTTAGTGACGATTTGATGAAAAACTACGTACAGATATTGCAAAAGCAAGTGAATGAACTCAATATGCAAATCAATCTTAGTGTGCGAATGAATCCTGTGTTTCAGCAATTTTTTACACATACTGGCAAGTTTTCTGACGCAAAATTTAGAACAATGGTAAATAAACTAAAGCAACAAGTCGAAGCGGCTAACAGACTAATAATTAGTTGCCGTAAAGAAAAAGATTTTAAAGATTTAGCAAAGCAACTCGTCATTGATTACAAAAACGAAGACCGTTATGGTGGTTTTGGTTTTGATATTTTTGGTTAAAACTGAATCTTATTGAAAATACAATAGGCGTAAAACGATTGGTTTTACGCCTATTTTTTGTTTATAAAATATTGATTATCAAATAATTATAAAATAAAACCTAATTATTAAAAATAAAATTAATTGAATTTTAATAATTGTATAAAATATTGATTCTCAAAGACTAACCGACAAAATGACTAACTGACAATTTTAACCCTACCACTTCGCCACATTCGCCAAGTTCATCTCATACTTCCAGCTTTCGGGAACATTCTCAGAAACCAAACAACCTGATGTGAGCGATGGATATATTTCTTCAAAACTACGCACTTGATTCATGAACACACGTCTATAAATTTGGTTTCGAGTGATGTGATTCGGCGCATCTACGCCCGATGCACAAAGTAACTCCATGAAACTTGTGACCGTATTTTTATGAAAATTGGCGACACGTGTTTTTTTATCTTCTACCACCAAACCAGCCATGAGTTCGGGATCTTGAGTGGCCACACCAGTTGGACAAGTATTGGTATTGCACAGTAAGGCTTGAATACAGCCAACCGCCATCATCATGGCGCGAGCAGAGTTGCAAGCGTCCGCACCCAATGCCATGGCGCGCATGATATGGAAACCAGACAAAATCTTGCCAGAGCCAATAACTTTTATCTTGTCGCGAATACCAAAACCAACCAACGAATCGTGTACAAACGACAAACCTTCCATGAATGGCATACCCACAAAATTAGAAAATTCGGGTGGTGCTGCGCCAGTTCCACCTTCACCACCATCAACCGTAATGAAGTCTGGAAAGGTATTTTGAGCAAGCATTGCCTTGCAAATTGCTAAAAAATCACTCTTTTTTCCTACACAAAGTTTAAAACCAATGGGTTTGCCGCTTGAGAGTTTTCGCAAGCGAGCAATGAATTGCACCAGCTCAGTTGGCGTTGTGAAAGCGCTATGAAATGGCGGTGAGTAAACCGTCGTACCAACTTCTACTAAGCGAATGGCCGCAATTTCGGGCGTATTTTTTGCCGCTGGCAATATGCCACCATGACCAGGTTTTGCACCTTGCGAAAGTTTAATTTCAATCATTTTTACGTTCGGCAACGAGGCATTGGTACTAAATGCTTCATCGTTGAAAGCACCAGATCGGTCGCGTGCGCCAAAATAACCTGTTCCGATTTGCCATATCAAATCGCCGCCTTGCGCCAAATGATATTGACTAATGCCGCCTTCGCCAGTGTTGTGTGCAAAGCCACCGATTTTTGCACCGCCATTGAGCGCTTCAACGGCATTTGGACTCAACGAGCCAAAACTCATGGCAGACACATTCAGAATACTCGCACTATATGGTTGCTTGCAATCCGAACCGCCAAACGTGATGCGCGGCGACATATTCATTTTGTGTGCATCGAGTGGCGCAATGGAGTGCGAAATCCACTCATAACCTTCGGCATACACATCGAGTTGTGTGCCGAAAGGCGTCGTATCGGTTTCTAATTTGGCACGTTGATAAATCGTAGAGCGCTCTATACGATTGATTGGACGGCCGTCAATATCGCTTTCTACAAAATATTGATAGATTTTGGGACGCAAATCTTCCATAATATACCGAAATCGGCCGAGTATCGGATAGTTCCGTTTTATGGCTTGCTTGGATTGTAACATATCGTGCGCACCCATCGCTATCAAGGGCAAAACGA
>JAYUJV010000199.1:0-1149 GCA_043764975.1 Saprospirales bacterium | reverse complement strand
ATGTCTGTGATATATGTTCTTGACCTACTACATCTTCAAATCGCGAAGGGCGATATTTACGTGCCGAAACTACAAAGTTGCTCATTTTTTTAATTTATAACACAAATGTAAAAAATGTTTATAATTAAAAATCATTTTTTTGGAAATAGTGTTAGAAAAGCCATTAAAGGTAGGAAATAAATAGTTGAATTGTTTCGCTTGTAAGTGCGCCCAATCGTTGATTGGGCAATGTTAGATTTGCAAATTGTCAATATGTGATACGTTCAATTACCAACTGAACACACTCTCTAAATATCCTTATGTCGTTCCCAATAATTCTGATCTTCACATTCTTCGAGCAACTGTAAGTACGTCACATAACGAGATTCGGCGATGTCGCCTGTTTCTACGGCAGCTTTTACGGCACAATTGGGTTCGTTGCGATGGAAGCAATTGGCAAAGCGACAATCGTGCGATGCGCTGAATATTTCTCTAAAATTATGCACCACTTCTATTGGCTCTAAATGGCTAAAAGCCAAGGTTTTGATACCTGGCGTGTCAATAATATAGCCGCCAAAAGTAAGCGTGTGCATTTCTGCAAAAGTCGTTGTATGCTGACCTTTGCCCGAATAATCCGAAATATCGCCTGTACGTAAATCGAGTTGAGGTTGTATAAAATTGACCAAAGAAGATTTTCCGACACCCGATTGCCCTGCGAGCAACGAAATTTTATCCTTGAGCAACGCTCGAAATTCATCTAATCCAGTACCTTTTTCGGCCGAAACCAAGAGAAATGTATAGCCTATTTTTTCATAAACGGCTCTCAATTCCTCAAAATATTCCATTTCTGCTACTTCATAAAGATCGGCTTTATTGAATACGATAATGGTCGGAATATTATAAGGCTCAGTCATCAGCAAAAAACGATCGACGAAACCGAGCTTTAACTCAGGATCTATGATGGTCGTGATTACGATGGCTTGATCCACGTTACTGGCCAAAAGGTGTACGTTTTGTTTTTGTCGCGGCGATTGGCGCACCACATAATTTCGGCGCTTCATTACCTTTTTGATCATGCCGTTTTCGTCGCCTTCTTTGACATACATCACCTCGTCGCCAACGGCAACTGGATTGGTGAGGTACATTTTTTCTAAGCGAAATTTACCGATG
>JAYUJV010000198.1:0-3224 GCA_043764975.1 Saprospirales bacterium | reverse complement strand
TAAAATCCACCAAAGCAATTGTCTTCCAAAACAAAACGCAAACTATCACGTTTCCAACCTTTTTCGACACTTATATTTCGATAATATTCCACATAACCACCGTTTTGACGGAATGTCAAAATATCCAAATCGCCATCGCCATCTACATCATCTACGCTTGGATAATCTTGTGCGCTAATGACTATATTGGCTTTATCGCCTTTTGGCGTATCAAAATTCATGACATTGAAAGGTAAACCATAAAAAGTCAACTTCTTGAATTTCAAGGTTTTAGCGTCCCAAAAACCTTTATAAGCGATCATACCAACGGCATCATCGGTATAAGTGAAAATATCTGAAATACCATCGCCATCGAAGTCGCGTAGCAAAACCCATTGGCTCAACGTAGGAAAACTTGTGGCAAATTCTGGTTTGTAATCGTAATCCGTTTGGTTTGGTGTACCGTTGTTGATATACGTCACGATAGCATTACCGACACGATCAAAAACGAACAAATCCAAGATGCCATCTTTATTCAAATCCACTTCGCTGAGTTGCGGCGAGTTGAATCCACCTGCGTAAGCATTGCGCAACGTTTTACCATTTTCGATGAGTTGCGGATAAAAATGCTTGAATGGTTGCGCATAGTTGATGCTCGACATCAGCATTAACAAAGCAAAAATGAATATTTTATTTTTCATAATTAGTGTTTTAGTAGCACCGAATTTATTCGGTAATAAAAATTAACGTAGCACCGAATTTATTCGGTATTTATTCCAAAGTGCATTTGCTTTTACCTTTTGCTTACCTTATTTATATATACAATTAGTGAATTATTTTACTTGAAAATAATACTATTCGATATTCATTTTTAAGAATAAAAATACTAAATTCGATAACAAATTGAACGTATAATTTTTTATTAATAAAAACAATAATCGTAGCGTAAGACCTTTTGCAATACAGTATAATAAATGCAATACCGAATAAATTCGGTGCTACACAAATACAAAATTAACACATTTTCAAGATGAATTTATTTATAAAACGAATAAATAGAAAAAACGCCTATCGGACAGTTCCAATAGGCGTTTTTTCTATTCAAAAATTATAAAAATTGAGTATTAAGAATATATTTTTTTTGTATTTTAAATGCGAGTAATCCTCTTAATTCCCAATTCCCAATTCCCAATTCCCAATTCCTAATCCCCAATTTCCCAATTCCCAATCCCCCAATATTATCTATTCCGCTTACGTGGCTGACTCCATTCTTCTTTCTGGGCAAAATTAACGATTTGTCGCATCGTTTGCACCATTGCCAAAAAGATAAAATAGACGACCGCAATGACGATATAAATCCATGAATATGAACCTGCTTCAAAAATTTCGATGCCCGAAAACACCCTCGACATTGCGCCACCAACGACCGCCAGCAACATGAAGCTAATCATGGATTTGCTCCAATATTGAGCCAGATTTTCGGTGACGATACTAGAAATACTGTTGTAAACGGCATAAAACAAGAGCAACGCACAAGTTGTGCGCCAATAAAAAACGGGATCTATCTCCGTTATTCCTGTTATATTGATTAAAAAAGTGAAGCAATTAATCAAAAGTGAAAAACTAAGTAACATAGCTACTTGGTACAACGGATTTTTGAGCAGACTAAATATTTTTTCAAGATTATTTCCCATAATTTATATTTTATACAACTGTAATGCGAGAATCAAATAAATGTTCATTTTGAATCAAAATAAAAAAACGACAGTAAGGGTTTTTCGTTTGCCTACTGCCGTTTTGTATGTTTTCTAAGATTTTTTAAGTTACAATTCAGACTTGAAATATTGTTTTGATTTGTTTTTTTTTACATAATCGAACTAAAAATTAAGCTTCTTCGCCAACTATTTGCTGATAAGCAAGTGCTGCTGCTGCACCACCAGCAAAACAAGCAACTAAGTAAACCCATAGGTTTTCCCAACCACTCATGCCTGCCACAGAAATGCCCATGGCAACCGCTGGATTGAACGCACCACCAGATATTGGACCTAACGAAAATGCCATACTTGTAACGGTAAGACCAATCGCTAAACCATAAAATGAATTACCTGCATTCGCCTTTGCTGTTGCTACGTTTTGAATAACCCAAACCAAGATAAATGTACCAATAAACTCAGCTAAAAATGCTTGCATTGGATCTATTTGCATCATAACAGGTGGTAATTTTGATGTCGCAACGCCTGAAATTAAATACAAGCCAATAACTGCTGCCAAAACCGATGCTAAGATTTGAGCCACCACATAAAATGTAAAATCATTGATATTGATTTTTTTACGAATCAACATCGCCAAACTAACTGCTGGATTGTAATGCGCACCTGATACGTGTCCACCTGCGTAAACCATAACCATTAGCATTAGACCTATTGCAATAGCTGGAATTGTACCAGCTGCGCCACTGTTACAAGCAACAACTATGGTCAAAACCAAGCAAAAAGTGCCAATAAATTCTACTAAATACTTTCTCATAATGTAATTTTTTTTAAATAAAATGTTTAAAAATTTGTTTATTGTATTAAAAGTCTGAATTTCGCAACAAAATAAGAAATAATTATGAATATTGCTATCATTGGATATGGAAAAATGGGAAAAGTTATTGAAAATATAGCTTTGGCACGCGGTCACGAAGTCACGATCAAAGTCGGCCGCGAGGGTGTGCATAGTCACGACTTCTATGGCGTTGACGTTGCCATAGAGTTTTCAAAACCCGAAATGGCGTTCGATAATGTCTTGTTTTGCCTCGAACACGATATACCTGTGGCTTGCGGCACGACCGCGTGGTTGCAGCATTATGAGCAAGCCGTACAAGTTTGCAACATGACGAATGGCGCATTTTTATACGCTTCAAATTTTAGCCTTGGCGTCAATCTTTTTTTTGAAATCAATAAAAAAGTCGCAGCTCTGATGTCTGCTTATCCGCAATATAGAGTGAGCATGGAGGAGACACACCACACCGCCAAACTCGATGCACCTTCGGGAACAGCCGTGACTTTGGCAAACGATATTCAAGCCTCTTATCCGAATATTACAAGTATTGTGAACGAAGCAACGGATTCGACGGAATTATTAGGAATTGTATCAAAACGCATTGATCCTGTGCCAGGTACACATAGTGTTTTTTATGATTCGAGTATCGATAGCATCGAAATAAAACATACGGCACATAGCAGAGAAGGTTTTGCGCTGGG
>JAYUJV010000197.1:0-3228 GCA_043764975.1 Saprospirales bacterium | reverse complement strand
ATGCTCAAACTATGCAACAAACGATGAATCGGATTTTGCTTCGCTTTTTCGATAGATTTTTTTAGATTTTCAGCCGATTTTTTACCAAAACCATCTATGCCAGATAGTTTTTCAAAATCTAAACGGTATATATCAGGCAATGTTTTCACATAACCTGCATCATAAAAACGCTCTACAATTGATTTTCCGAAACCTTCAATATCCATCGCTTCTTTCGATACGTGATAAATTAGTTTTTGGACAATTTTTGCATCACAATCGTCATTTGGGCAGCGCCACGCGGCTTCTGTTTCGGTCTTGACAAGCGTGGTGTGACAAGTCGGACAAGTCGTAGGAAAAACCAAGGGCATTTCGCTGCCGTCGCGGAGATCTTCCATCACTTTTACGATGTACGGAATGACATCGCCAGCACGCTCCACAAGGACGGTGTCGCCAATGCGAATGTCTTTGCTGCGTATAAATTCCTCGTTGTGCAACGACACCGAAGACACCGTCACGCCAGCCAATTGCACAGGATCTAACTTCGCCACTGGCGTCACAGAACCTACTTTTCCGACTTGATATTCGACGTTCAGTAGCTTAGTTGTCGCTTGTTTTGCTTTAAATTTGAAGGCAATCGCCCAACGTGGGTGGTGGCTCGTGTAGCCGCATTGCTCTTGTATAGCAAGCTGATTTACCTTCACAACCATACCATCTATTTCGTAGCCATAAGTATCGCGCACGCTTTGCCAATGGTTACAAAACTCAATGACTTCGGCAATATTTTTACAAACTTTTGTTTCTTGTTGCGGTATCTTAAAACCCAATTTACCGAGCATTTCGATACTCTCGTGGTGTGTCGAAAACGTATTGAGTTTGTTGTTACCTTCGGCATCCACGGCATATCCGAGCTGATAAACAAAGGCTTCGAGTCCGCGTTTTTCTACTTCGCGAGGGTCTTTTACCTTGAATGCGCCTGTGGCTGCATTGCGCGGATTGGCAAAAAGTGTCAAGCCTTCTTCTTCGCGTTGAAGGTTTACTTTATCAAAAATATCTTTACGAATCAAGGCTTCGCCGCGCAATTCCACTTTTTGAAGGCCGTAACTTGAAAAAGCGGCACTCAAAGGGATAGAGCGCATGGCGCGCGCATTGTTCGTTATTTCTTCGCCGAGTACGCCATTGCCACGCGTTGCGCCACGCACGAGTTGGTCATTTTCATAGACCAACGCAATCGTGCCGCCATCGAATTTTGGCTCTACGCAATATGCTATATCAATCCCTTCGGCAATGAGTGAAAACTTACGAACTTGTGTATCAAAATCGTTGAGGTCATCGGCATTGTAAGAGTTGTCGAGCGAAAGCATCGGTGTCAAATGCGGTGCAGCGTCAAAACTTTCGGTAAGGTCATTCGATACACGTTGTGTAGGCGAATTGCTCCGTACCAAATTTGGAAATTGCGCCTCCAAAAGTTGTAGTTTTTTGAACAACGAATCAAACTCAAAATCGCTGATGACAGGATCATTGAGTTGTGCATATCGCCATTCGTGGTATTCTATCACGGTTTGTAGGTCAGCCAATTGTTGTTTTGCATCGTCCTCAAACAAAGGATTTGTGGCTTTCAACAATTGTTTTGAAAGTTCGTTGAGGCGGCGTTGATCTGTATTGTTATACATTATTTCTATTTTATAATTCGATTTCTATTTTAAATACAAAATATGTCGTTGATAATCAATATTTTATACTAAAAATGTATTTTTAGAATGACCAAAGATACGTATTTTGAAATAATCTGAATACTACAATGTATAAATATTAAAAAACAAAAATTTTATTCAAAAATACGCTTAATTTTGTGGATTAAAATATCCATTAAAAGAAAGAAAATGACGTTAGCCGAAGCCCGTGCAAAAGACCGAAAAGATTCGTTGAGAAAATATAGGACACAATTTTATTTGCCAAAGCACAATGGCAAATCAGTCCTTTATTTTTGTGGCAATTCGCTTGGTTTACAACCTAAAAGCATCGAAAAAGCCATTAAATCGGAACTTACGCACTGGAAAAATGCAGGTGTAGAAGGTCATTTTACTGGCGATATGCCTTGGATGTATTACCACAAATTCTTGCAACCTCAGTCAGCTCGCCTCGTAGGTGCTCAGCCGCACGAAGTGGTCGTGATGAATACTTTGACGGTCAATATTCACTTGCTGCTCTACTCTTTTTATCAACCTACGCCGACTCGATACAAGATAATCATGGAAGCTGGCGCGTTCCCTTCTGACCAATATGCACTCGAAACCCACGTGCGCCAACGAGGTTTTTCGCCCGATGAGGCGATTATCGAGATTGCGCCACGCCAAGGCGAACATACGCTTCGACAAGCAGACATCGAGTCCGTCATCAGAATGCACGGCGATACAGTGGCCTTGACTTTTTTTAGCGGCATACAATATTATACAGGACAACTATTTGATATACAACACATTACGAAATTGGCGCATGAAGTTGGCGCGTTGGCAGGTTTTGATTTGGCGCACACTGCTGGCAATTTGCCACTCCAATTGCACGATTGGGACGTTGATTTTGCGATGTGGTGTAGCTACAAATATCTGAACTCTGGCCCAGGTGGACCGAGTGGCGTTTACATCCATGAACGCCATGCCATGAATCCCAACACGCCGCGTTTGGCAGGTTGGTGGGGCCACGAAGAATCCACCCGATTCAAGATGCAAAAAGGTTTTATCCCGATGGAAGGCGCAGCTGGCTGGCAAATGAGTAATGTACAGATTTTGAGCAATGCTGCACACAAATCAAGTTTGGATATTTTTGATGCTATTGGCATGGCGGCACTTCGTCAAAAAAGCCTTGAATTGACGGCTTATTTGGAGTCGGTCATTCGAGCTGTAAAAGATTCGAGTATTGCGTTGGACATCATTACGCCAAGTGAGCCTTCGGCGAGAGGTTGTCAGTTGTCGATTTTGACGGATGGTCGTGGTCGCGAGTTGTTCGATTATTTAGCGACTAACGGTGTTATTGCAGATTGGCGCGAACCGAACGTGATTCGATTGGCGCCAGTTCCGTTATATAATTCTTTTGAAGATGTGTATCGTTTGGGCGAATTGTTGAAACAGTTTTGAAAACAGCATTAAGACGGCTTTAAATATATTTAAAAAATTTAGCTTCATACATGACAATCATTCATAATATCGCCTTACTTTTGTGGCATTAAATTTGGCTTTTATAAGTCATTAT
>JAYUJV010000196.1:0-3240 GCA_043764975.1 Saprospirales bacterium | reverse complement strand
AACAATAGCTATGTCAATTTTGAAGTCGGCACAACTAGCGGTTTGACCAATGCTACATTGCAACAAACAACAGCTGGCACTGACAATTATTTCAAAATACGTGTTTTTGACAATCTATATGCCAACGGAACTCAAGGCGCGCAAGTGCTTACTGGCTTGAATGTCAATAAATCGTGGGAAATAAAACCTGAAACTTCGCCTTATACTGTCAATACAAACATAATATTGGTTTGGAATGCAAGCGATAATGGCGCATCATTTGTGCAAGCAAATGGTTTTATGGCTAAAAATGAAAACGGAGTATCAACTGGTTGGACGCAAGTTTCGCCTACTGGTTCTGTGAATGGTTCTGGACCATATTCAGTACAAGGCAATAACATTACAAGTTTTTCGACATTTAGTGTAGCTGGTACACAAGGGCTTTTGCCACTCAATTGGCTTTCGTTCGAGGCACGCGCCAATAAAAATACCGCTAATTTAACTTGGAATACAGCCAACGAAAAAGCTGTACGTGATTTTGAAATTCAAAAATCTTTTGATGGTTCTAATTTCAAGACAATAGAAACTGTAAAAGCAAAAAATCAAGAAAAAAACACTTATATATATGTAGATCGTGATTTTGCAAAAAGTGCTTATTACAGAATCGTACAAACCGATGACGACACACGTACAAGCAATAGCCAAGTTCGATATTTAGCGAAAAGCGATAAAAATACTGTTTTTGAAATATCTCCAAATCCTGCTCAAAACAACATTGCTTTGTCGATACCTTCAAATATTGAAAGCGATAAAGTTGTGAATGTAAAAATAATTGCGATTGATGGGAAAGTAATCGTAAACTCAAACGTTCAAGCGGCTGATATTCAGAGTGTTATCAATAAGGCTTTGGTAAATATGGCTTCGGGTTCATATATCGTGAACTTTGAATACAATGAGATAAAAGAAAGTTTGAAGTTGAATAAAATTGATTAAAAAGTACGAAGTACGGAGTACAATTTTAGAAAAGTAAAAAATCGATTTATCAATTTTAGGTCTTAAAAATTAAAGTCAATCATTTGTTTTTGAACGAATGATTGACTTTTTTTTGTTAAAATTGAAATAATGTCTTTAATAATACAATTGATGTCAAAAAAAAATGTCAATTTTGTAGTTATTAATAAAATCAATCTAAAAATAAAATCTTATGATGAAGAAATTTTTTACATTCGTAGCAATTTCAATATTTGCTGTATCGGCTATGATGGCGCAATCGACAAAGAAATTTGTCTTATTGGAGCATTTTACAAATACAAAATGTAGTATTTGTGCGGGTTCAAATCCTGCTATCACAAAGACTTACGACAAGTTTCCTGACTATGTACACCACATTTCGTTTCACCCATCTGTACCATATAATACGTGTCAATTTTATCAATTGAACACGATTCAGAACGATGCACGTTCGGCATTGTACAATGTACAAGGTACACCAATGTTGTTCGTGAACGGTAAATCAGTAACTTCGGCTGGTCTTGATGCAGCTTTAGTGGCTCAAAAAAATAAAAAATGTGAAGTTCGTTTAGATTTCACTGAAACTGCAACTGCAACGCAAATAAAGTTGGATTATCATGCAGTGACTACTGACCAACCTGCTGATATTTTTAAACAATATCGTTTTTATGTAGCTGCAGTTGAAAAATTGAATACAACTAAAACACCAAACGGCGAATCTGTTCACCGCGATGTATTTTATAAATTTTTGGGTAACACAACAACACCTGAAAAAGGTATTTCTTATGTGGTAGGCAACAAAGGCAATGATGCGTTTGTAAAAAATATCATTTTTGATGTACCAGCTGGTAAAAAAGGTAGCGATTTCTACTTTTTGATGTGGATTCAAGACGGAACAACGCTTGATGTATTGACTTGTGGTACTAAATTGGACAAAACAACTGGCGTACAAGATGTTATCACTGACTCAAAATTTGAGGCATATCCAAATCCTGCAACCACTGAATTGACAATTGATTTATTGAACATAGAAGCCAATCCAAACTTAATAGAAGTATATGATGTATTGGGCAACACAATCATCAGTTCATCGGCTATAAAAAATGTTCAAACACTTGATGTTTCATCGTTCGCAACAGGTATTTATTTTGTAAAAGTATATACGGACAATGGAATTTTGGTAAAGCAAATTTTCAAAAAATAGTTTTAAAAAATTATTTTGTATTTAAAAAGCGATTTTCGAGGTTACTCGAAAATCGCTTTTTTTGTTTACAAGTTATTGATAATGAGTATATTATCTAAGTTTGATGTCGCGATGACAACTCCCTCCCTTTGGGAGGGCTGGGGTGGGTCTCCTACTTTTTCAAAAACACCTTCAACAACCCAATCGCTTTTGCTCTATGGCTGATGGTGTTTTTGATGTCAGCCGAAAGCTCGCCAAAAGTCTGAGTGTAACCAATCGGTTCAAAGATTGGATCGTAACCGAAGCCACCATTTCCACTTTTTTCGAGGCGAATATTACCTTTGCATAAGCCTTCAAAAAGGTATTCGGTATCATCAAGAATCAAGGCGACTACGGTTTTGAATTGTGCTGAACGGTCGGTTTTATTTTCCAAATTAGAGAGCAATTTGAGCATGTTTTTTTCGGCATTGCCATGTTCGCCAGCATAGCGTGCTGACAATACGCCAGGCTCGCCGCCGAGCGCGTGAACTTCGAGGCCAGTGTCTTCTGCAAAGCAATTGATGCCAAATTTTTGATGTATGTAGCGCGCCTTTTGTAAAGCATTGCCTTCTATGGTTGACTGTGTTTCGGGAATGTCTTCATAGCAGCCAATTTCGGATAAGGTTTTTATATTGAACTGATTGTCAAGCATTTGTGATACTTCGTCAATCTTGTGTTGGTTGTTTGTAGCAAAAACGATAGTTGTCATTTAAGAGTTTTATTGGTTAGTAATTTCTGAAATTGAAGTTATGTCTTAGTTGTAAGTTTATTTATTAGTATCAATTTGCAATTTGCAATAAGGAATAGGCAATTTGCAATAGATAATAAGCAATAAATCTAAGTTTGAAAATTGCCAATTGCATGTTGCTAATTTTAAAGATAATTTTCAAAAGCATTAAGGGATGATTCAAAAAATAATATACCCGATGTTACTCGTCTTTTGAACCAATACTTCGTTACAAAAAACGGTATGTAGCCCTGCTACACCCCCTTTTTTGTGCCTTGTCTTGGTTCAAAATACTTCCTAA
>JAYUJV010000195.1:0-1158 GCA_043764975.1 Saprospirales bacterium | reverse complement strand
TCAAAATATAAAATATTAAAATGAAAAATCAAGTCAAATTTTTCTTATTTTCGGTTATTTTTTGCTTGTTTGCTTGCTCAAAAGATGAAAACGTTCAGAAACAAGCAATTAGCCCACAACAAAATTTGGAGCTTTATAATGACAGTGGGGACCGTTCGCCGCTTCAAGATACCATGTTTCGGCCAATCGTGATGGTACATGGTTTTTTGGCATCCGGCGATACATGGACGTCTTTTGCCCAACGATTCACATCGAATGGCTACTCGTGGCGTCGAATATTTGTCTTCGATTGGAACTCGCTCGGCGGCAACACAACCAACAAAGATTTAGACCTTTTTATAGACGATGTCTTGAAAAAAACTGGTTTTGACAAAGTAGATTTGATTGGTCACTCGGCTGGTGGTGGCACTTGTTACACCTATTTACAAGACCCAAAAACGGCGGCTAAAGTCGTGCATTATGTACACGTAGCTAGCGCAAAACAAAGCGGCCCTGCAGGTCCAAGCGGCATTATTCCAACATTAAATATTTGGTCAGATGGAGATAAAACAGTACAAGGTTCTGATTTTCAGGGTTGTACGAATCTAAAATTAATTAATAAAGACCATTATCAAGTGGCGACTTCAAAAGAATCATTTGAGGCGGTTTTTAGTTTTTTTAAAGGAAAAAAACCAGAAACGCTTGATATTGCTTACGAAGATAAGCCATGTATTGGAGGACGCGCACTGACATTTGGCGAAAATAATCCTGCTGCAAATGCGGCCATCGAAATTTGGGAAGTTAGTTCAACTACAGGCGAGCGCATCAACCCAACGGCTGATGTGACAACCACCACCGATGCCAAAGGTTATTGGAAACCAGTGTTTGTGAAGCCAAAAACGAATTACGAATTGACGGTAAAAGAGCAAGGCACTGGCAAGCGAACCATACATTATTATCGCGAAGGTTTTACGCACAACAATTTGTTGGTTTATCTCCGCACTATACCGCCTCCTGGCAGTTTGGCAGGGCTTTTATTGGCAGGTTTACCGACCAACAAAGAGCAAGTCGTACTCAATGTTTTTTCGAGCTGCCTAGCTTCCAAAAAGTCCAAATCACAATGTTACTGCAATGCATAGCTACCAGCGAGATACTAAGAGCTATCAAATTGCTACCAAA
>JAYUJV010000194.1:0-8997 GCA_043764975.1 Saprospirales bacterium | reverse complement strand
TAATTATTTTTTCAAATACTTCAAAACCCAATAATTTTGATTGTTCTATCACAACTCTACGCATTACACCGTTGATACAACCTTGATTTAGACTTGGTGTAAAGAGTTGGTTATCGTTGATTAAAAATATATTTCCTGACGAATACTCTGCAATATGGCCTTTGCTGTTACACAAAATAGATTCGTCCCAATTCATCCGTTTTTTTTCTAAACCTGCCAATATATAATAGGTGCAAGCGCCAGTTTTAAACTGTTGAGCATCGGTCATTGGCAAAGTCACTTTTTGTGAAAAATGCGCGATGATGTTTTCATTTTTTTCAATGAAAAAAGAACCTTCTAACTCAGTTGTAGAAATCACAAAATTTATCTTATTTGAAGTCGGTGCATAGAGTCCACCTTCGTCTCTGAACACTTCTAATCGAACGCGAGCATTTTTTAAATTATTGACAGTCAATGTTTTATGTATTTCATTTTCAATGTATTGAAAATGGAAACTTGAGTCAAGTTCATACTCAAAATACATCAAACCTGCCAACAATCGCTCAACGTGATAAGACAAATACGGAATTTTACCATCAAAAACTCGTATGGTTTCAAACAAGCTATCGCCATACTGAAATGCTCTGTTTTCGATACTAAACAATTTTATATCGTGGCTTATCAAATTTCCGTTATAATTAATTTTCAAATTTATATATTTATAAATAATTTATAATCAATGATTTGTAACAAAAAAAGCTGTTATGAAATATTTTCATAACAGCTTTTTCGAGGTTTTAGTTCCAAGTCAAACCTTTCGGAATCTGTGCAATTACTGAAAAAGTGTTCCCTTTTTCGGCCAACACGTCTTCCCACATATCTTGATAAGGCACTTGGTTTTCAAAAATATATTTTGGATCTGGCTCTGCAATCACCCACGATTTATCCGCAAATTCTTGATCGAGTTGCTCTTTGTCCCAACCCGAATAACCTACAAAAAAGCGAATATTCTGAGATTCTATAATTTTTGTATCAATCAAAGTCCGTAAAGTGTTGAAATCGCCGCCCCAAAAAATACCTGGCGCAATCTCAGAACTATCTTCAATCAAGTCGCCTACATTGTGCAAATAATACAAATTATCGTTTGATACAGGTCCACCACAAAACACTTCACTGTCCATATCTGGAAAATCAACCAGCAAGTCGTTGATGTTAATCTCTAATCGTTTATTGAGTACGAAACCAAAACTACTTCGGCGCGTATGCTCGCAAAGCAACACGACCGTTCGATTAAAAAAACCGTCGTTCATAAATGGTTCGGCCACCAATAACATTCCTCCTTTTAATTTCAAATCTTTACCCATAGTATGTAATTGCTAAATTTGTATTTTACCTCCTCTTAAAATACAAATTTTGTACCGTAGCAAATAAAAATAAATGATAATCAGTTATTTATTTTATAAACAACTGATTATCATTGTGTTAGATAAAAAACAATATGTGTTCTTATTTTGTTTTGAAAGTAATTAGGCATTATTCAAGAAGTCAGTAATATTATAGTTTATGAATGTTTCGTTTCAATAAGCAATAATCAATTGGCAAAAAACATCTATTTTTGGCAAAATTTGCTAATTGCTAATTGTAACGTGTTTTAGCAAAATCTAATAAATTTCACATTTTCGATGAATGTCATAATAGTTACAATAATTGCTTATATTGCAGACGTAATGGCTTCTTTATTTATTTTCTTAATCATGCCACTTAGCACTGTTGCACCAGATTCTACAAATTCGGTAGCGCCATCAGCAATCATGTTTTCGATGATTTGTGTCCAACGAACTGGACCAGTCAGTTGAGCAATCAAGTTCATTTTTATCACTTCTGGATCGGTCGTCGATTCGGCATTCACGTTCTGATAAACTGGGCAATTCGGCTGATTGAACGCTGTATTTTCTATGGCAGCAGCCAATTCTTCGCGCGCTGGCGCCATCAAAGGCGAGTGAAATGCACCGCCAACTGGTAGCGGCAAAGCGCGTTTTGCGCCCGCAGCTTTCATCTTTTCGCAAGCAATTTCGATGCCTTTCATAGATCCCGAAATAACCAATTGACCTGGGCAATTGTAATTGGCGGCCACTACGATTTCTTCGGTTATCGACGCACAAACGTCCTCTACCGTTTTGTCATCGAGTCCTAAAATAGCAGCCATTGTGCTTGGATTTTGCTCACAAGCGCGTTGCATCGCTTCGGCGCGCAACTGCACAAGTCGCAAACCGTCTTCAAAACTCAATGCGCAATTGGCAACCAAGGCCGTAAATTCGCCCAAAGAGTGACCGGCAACCGCATCTGGTTTCAAGTCATCGCCTTGCATTTTTGCTTTTATGATTGAGTACAAAAAAACCGCAGGTTGCGTAACTTTTGTTTGTTTCAAATCCTCCGCAGTTCCATTAAACATAATATCGCTGATGCGAAAGCCTAATATTAAGTCCGCTTGCTCAAAATAATATTTGGCAATTGGACTATTATCATACAAATCTTTGCCCATGCCCTCGAATTGAGAACCTTGACCAGGAAAAACATATACTTTCATTTTCTTTTATTTTTAGTTTATTGAAATTTTTTTCAAGCATAAAATCAGAAAGCTATCATTTGGAAATGATTATAACTAATTGATTATTAGGATATTTCCTTAATTCTTTTAATTCCCTTAATTTTTTTAATTAAAAAAAATCATTCTTCTCCAAAATATTCGGCGTAGATATTTTCGGTTTCGTGCAAACGAATACTATGTAATTTACAATTTTTGATATGTGGCTCAAGTTGTTGCCAAATCAAGATACAAAGGTTTTCGGTGGTCGGTTGCATACCTTTTGGCACGAACGGCACATCAAGATTCAAGTTGCGGTGATCGAGGAGATCGACAACATTTTTTTTGATAATTTTACTCAATTTCTTAGCATCAAACACAAAACCTAGCACAGGATCGGGCTTGCCTTTCACGGTTACGAATAAATCATAATTATGCCCATGCCAATTTTTATTGGCGCATTTGCCAAATACGTCATTGTTTTTTTCTTCACTCCAATCATCGACCCACAAACGGTGGGCTGCATTGAATCGCTCTTTCCGCGTCAAATGAACCATCTATAAATTTCGATTTAAAAAATCTTATTTTGTTATTATAAAATAAAAAACCGCAAAACATATATTTTATATGTTTTGCGGCGCAAAGTTACGATAAATATGGTAATTTTGAAAATAAATCTTTCGTATTCGATTTTCAAAAGTTAAAAATAAATCTTTTTTGTAATTTCAACAAAAAAGTATAACTTTGTAATAAAATAATAAATATGTCGCAAGCTACTTTTTCAATTACAGCAGAAGATTTTGATATAAAAATGTTTGAAAAAATAAAAAATTATATTCAAGGTCAAAATGCAGAAATTTTTATTAGAATAAAAACTCAAGAATCTACTTTGGCAGCAAATCAAAGGATTGAGTCTGCAATAGAAGATGTTGAAAATCTGAGGAATATTGTCTTTCTAACCTACTGATACTGCTTCGCATACACATCAAAATGCTCACTAATATTTAGAATTTCCCAAGTATGATCGGCCATCAATCGCATAGAAGATATATAAATATATGGCCCACGTGGGCCCCATTCGTGGGGCGCAACGAGCGAAATCAAGTGTTTAAAGTCTTTTTTCTTTTCGTAAAGATGATAAATATGCCCAATTCGAGGCTCAAAAGCAATATGTGCTTGATAAATTAGCTCCGAAACCTTCGTTCTGTCCTGAATGGCGCGCGCCTGAATCGCCAACAACTCAATCTGCTCTTTTATCTGATCCATCTGGATGTCGGTTTGCTCATACATCGCGGTCATGGCCATACCTTTTATCTTGCCAGTATCTTCGGGCTTAATCATGGCACTACCAGCCGTATGTGCATAAGGCAATAAGCCAGGGTTTTCGGCTACTTTCTTTGGATCTATCGGATTCCTAAAATCTAAAACGTCTTCTTTATCTTCCATGTTATATATTTGAACACTACAACAAACGAGTACTTATTTTGTTCGTTCTTGCGTCTATTTTTTATTGCATTTATAATTCTGCTTAGTTTTTTATCTAAAATAGCCTCTTCTTTGTAAAGTCCCTCCTTTGGAGGGATTTAGGGAGGCTCTTACCTTATCCACTTATCACTAGTCACACCTTGAAAGGCTTCCATTTGCGCCAAAAGAGAAGTTGGATTGTCGTCTATGAGCATAAAAGCACGATTTTCGGGTTTCAGAAATCCCGTTTTTACCATGTGGTCGGCATGTGCAAATATGTGATCATAAAAACCATTGATGTTCAAGAAACCAACAGGTTTTGTATGTAACTGAAGTTGTCGCCAACAAAGGATTTCAAATATTTCGTCGAGAGTTCCGAATCCGCCAGGCATAGCGATGAATCCATCTGACAAATCAGCCATGATGGTTTTTCGGATGTGCATCGTTTCAACGATGTGTATTTCGGTCAAGTTTTTATGATGTACTTCGAGATCCGTCAAAAATGTCGGCACTACGCCAATCACTTTTCCGCCAAGCGACAACATTTCATTGGCGATGACGCCCATTAGGCCAACGTTGCCTGCACCATAAACCAAGGCCATGTTTTGGTCGGCCATTGATTTCATCAATTCCTTGGCTGCGTTTACGATGCTGTCATCGTTGCCAGCGTTTGCGCCACAATATACTGCTACACTTTTCATGTTATTTTTTTTGCAAAGGTAAATATTTTTAATAAAAAAACCTCGTACACGACTTGCGTTGTACGAGGTTTTACAATTTATTAATCTTCAGTATAAAGTCATAAAACTATCTTTTAGTTTTTCAGTAGTATAAGTTACTGATTATCAAGACTAACTGACAAAAATGACTGACTGACAATTTTGACTTTATAAATTAAAATCTAGAAATCTAACTTAAATGAACCTTCGCCAGCATAATATCCTTTGTTATATACTTTGAAGTCGTAAGTTCCGTTGTTTTTGTTGCTCATACCTTCGCAGTCAATCAAAGCTGTTACTTGTTTTTTCTTCTTAGAGTAGTCATAAGTAAATGCTTTTGTGTAACGGATTTCAGACTTATCTTTCGCGTTCACAAATTTGCCACCTACGTTTACTGGCTCTCCAACTGGATTCAACATCTGTACAAAAAACTGCTCGTTGGCTGCTTCTGTACGGTCATTGTCGCCCAACTCCAACACAACTTCGACTACGTTTGCATCACGAAGTGAGTTGTTAGATTTCAATTTACCGCTTTTATCACGGAATTTAGGCTCTGCGCTCAATACTTTTACAGGTACACGCTTCAATTCTGTCAAATAAGAATCGTTTTGAGTTTCCAAGTTTTGCTTCACTGTCGTTAACTCTTCTTTTTCAGTTGTCAAAGTCTGATTTTTTGTAGTCGATTCAGTCAAGTTAGTTTGTAACGTTGCTGCTTGTTTTTCAACTTCTCCAACACGTACAGTCAAGGCTTCTTTGTCTTTACTCAAACGGTCGATTTCAGCTTTGTAGTTTGCAGACATTGCTTTCATGTTTTCCAACTCTGCCATTGCGCCAGCCAAATCTTTTTTGTTGCGCAACAAATTGTCAATTTTACCTTTTTGTTGAATCAATTGTGCTTTTTGTGCATCGATAACTTTATTCAATTCGGCATTGCTTCCGCGCATCACTTCTAACTCAGAAAGTGAAGTTTGAAATTGCTTTTCGGATTCAGTGAACAATTTAGTCTCCTCATCGAGTTTCATTGTTACGTTCGTGATTTGAGTATCTGCTTTTTGCTTGTTGCAAAACCAGTAACCATTTGTAGCCAATAATAAAGCGACTAAAATGCCTAAGATTGCGTTTTTTGAATTGTTGTTAGATGGTGTGCTGTCCATAATCAGGTAGTGTTTAGTTAATAATTAGTTTTCTCATACACATAGTATATATATGTGTAGCAAAGATAATTATTAGGTTTTAAATATTTGAGTTTCTATATACTAAATCGTAATTCGAGGCGCAAATATTGTATTAAAAAACCATTTGTACCGTACTTTTGGTAGGTTTTAATATTTTATTAACTTAAAGTTTAATATTTTATTAATAAAAGATTATAATTTTCTTTAATATTCAGAATACTTGTTATTATTTTGCACTAAATTTGTAACAAAATTCGTTTATTTGCATTATCAATAAAATTAATTTATTTTAACTATTAACTATTTTATAAAAAAATGAAAAAAATTATTTTTCTATTGGCCATATTGTTGGCTACTACAAGTGTTTTTGCACAAAAAAAACCAGGAAAATCTGTACCTGCACAAGCTGCAGCCGAAGCTAAACCTTTGACTGACGATGAAGCCATCAAAAAAATAATTGGTAAAGAAGCAGCCATGCTTGCCAAAAAAGACTTCAACGGTTGGGCTTCTACTTGGTGGCAAGAAGATTACGTTTATTACGCACTTGTTGAAAAAGAAAGCAACAAATTTCAGAAAGGTTGGGCAGATTTGAGTAGCTATATTCAAGATTACATTACGCAAAATCCAAAACCAGTAAAATTAAAAATTACGCGTGATGCTTGGAACTTAAAAATGTATGAAGACAAAGCAATGATTACTTTTGACCAAATAAAAACTGAAGGCGTAAACTCTTTGACGACCAAAGAAACTCGCTTTTTGGAAAAAAGAAGTGGCGAATGGAAATTGACATATTCGTGCGGTATTCCGACAATTATGTAAATCAAAAAAAGGTTACGTTTCTGAAACGTAACCTTTTTTTGTAATATATTGATTTTCTGTTGTTTACAAAAATAAATATATAAAAAAAGGTTACTCAATGTACATTGAGTAACCTTTTTTGAATTTTAAAAATAAAAATTACTTCTTTAGTAAGCCGCCTAACAATGAACCTGCGCCACCGCCAACAACTGCTGTCAAGATACCTGGCAACATATCAGCGATACCACCGCCAGCTGCTGCTGTAGTACCCATACCTACTGCACTCAAGATTGCAGGTAAAGCACCACCGCCTAATGCGCCAGCTGCTAAGTTACCAACTGTACCTAAATTGTTACCTTTAAGCATATTGCTCAAAAATCCACCACCGCTACCAGCGAGGCAATTGATTAAAATTGGAAGAATCGTAGCCATAAATTTTTAAATTTTTATTTGTTAAATAATTAATTTTTCGTTGCATAAAACTACAAATAACTATTTATACCAAAGCATATTTTTTATATTTTTTTTTAATATTTATTCATTTTTTTTATTTTGTTTAATATTTATGCATTATTTATTGTATTTTGTTAAACAAAATCATTAAATCTTAATTTATTTTAAATATATTTAAATAAAAAATAAATTTGTAATTGTATTGTTTATAATATCTTAAACTAAATACTTTATTAATTTTTTATGATAATTTTAATAAAAGCCAATATAATAGAATAATATATTGAATTTCAAATAGATCATTTTTCATATTTATTTTTATATTATTTATTTTATTTTTATTTTTATATAAAAAGTATTACTTTTGCAACATAATTTCCCTTATTTAAAAGTTTTCAACTACCCCTCACTTACTTAAATTTTGCTTTAGCAACAGAAAATAAAGAAATCATTTGCTTGGTTTTACTTTATATATTGTTTGCGCCTAATTTCTAATTCAAATTTTATTTGATTCATAACCAGAAACAAAACCATATATTATGGCATTAACACCTTATACAGGAACTTTCGGAACAGCCGAGCTTCGTCATCTACTCAGACGAACGTTATTTGGCGCTTCTAATGCAGACTTGAGTGCTTTTGGTGGTCAGTCACTTACACAAGTGGTCAGTGCTTTGCTCACTGCTTCCACTTCCGCACCTGCTCCACCACTCAATGCCTATCAATCGGCTACAACTGTAGATCCCGATTGTGGACTTGGTGCAACATGGGTCAATGGCACGACAATCAACGACAATCTTCCTAACGGTTTAACCTACGAACGCTTTCAATCGCTACGAAAATGGTGGCTTGGCAATATGATCAATCAGCCTAGAACCATAGAGCAAAAGATGATTTTCTTTTGGTACAATCACATGCCACATATTTTTCAAGGTGGAGTAGATGATCCGATATATTCGTATCGATACTTCGAAATGCTTCGCCAACGTGCGCTCGGTAATTTTAAAGATATGGTGCGCGATTCTGCACTTTCGCCTTTGATGCTTCAATTCCTCGATGGTCAATGGAACAATAAATGGTCGCCGAACGAAAACTATGGTCGTGAGTTGCAAGAGCTTTTTACGATTGGTAAAGACTCTGCCGTTTCATATACCGAAGACGATGTTGCAAAAGCGGCACTCACTTTAACTGGCTGGCGAATCAATTACACGACTCGTCAAACGTATTTTGATTTGACTTGGCATGACACAACGAACAAAACTTTCTCAAGTTTTTACAACAACACCGTGATTACAGGTCAAAACAACGTAACTGGTGGTTTAACTGAGTTAAATGCCTTGTTGGATATGATTTTCGTAAACAACGAAACCGCCAATTATGTGGTGCGTAAACTTTATCGTTTTCTAGTTTATCACAAAATAGACGCGAGTACCGAAACGAATGTAATACAACCCTTGGCGACAACTTTCCGCAATAGTGGTTACAATATCAAGACTTTATTGACTGAATTGCTGACAAGCCAACACTTTTTTGATGTGCAAAGTAAAGGTTGTTACGTCAAAAGTCCTTTGGATTTTACAGTTGGTTTTATCCGTACATTTGGTGTAAATACCTACAATTCAGATTTGGTTAATCAATATAAAAACTGGAGCTATTTTGTAGATCGCGCTGCCGAAACAGATTTGAGTTTGGGTTATGTACCGAATGTGGCTGGCTATCCACCATATTATCAAAGCCCTGCATTTCATGATTTGTGGGCTATTCCAGAGAATTTACGTGATAGACATAATTTTATTAATAAAATGGTTTCGAGCAATTACAACGG
>JAYUJV010000193.1:0-3250 GCA_043764975.1 Saprospirales bacterium | reverse complement strand
TACGTTTGCACAGCACAAAATATCGGGTTTTGTAAAAGAAGAAAAATCAAGTCAAACCTTGGTAGGTGCATCTATTTACATCAATGAACTCAAAAAAGGAGCTTTGTCAGATGAAAATGGAAGCTACGAAATCAATGACCTAAAATCTGGAATTTACTTGATAGAAGTCAGTTTTGTGGGCTATAAATCTATCATCGAACACATCAATATCAAGCAAGATATGACCGTTAATTTTGTGATGGAGCAAGCGCACAAAGAGCTAAACGAAGTGGTTGTTACAGCCGTAACTCGCCCGACCGAAATCAAGCGAAGTCCAATTATCATCAAGTCGTTGGACAGAACTGCCTTGAACCAAAGCAGCGCAACCAACTTGATAGATGCGCTAAAAAATATTCCTGGCGTGAATCAACTCACGACTGGCGCGTCTATCTCGAAGCCAATTATTAGGGGTTTGGGTTACAATCGCGTCATCACTTTGTTCGATGGTATCAGGCAAGAAGGCCAACAATGGGGCGACGAACACGGCATCGAAATCGATGAAAATGCGGTGGACAGAATCGAAATTGTGAAAGGTCCAGGCAGTTTGATGTACGGTTCGGACGGTATCGCAGGTGTGCTGAATTTTATTTCGCCCAAAGCACCAATAGATGGGACTATAAAGACACAATTTTCATCAAATTACCAAAGTAATAACAATTTAATTGGTAATTCCTTTTCCAATTCGGGGAGTAAAAATGGCTTTCAATGGCTCGCCAGATTGAGTAATAAATACGCAGGTAATTATCGAAATCGCTATGATGGCATCGTTTTTAATTCAGGTTTTAAGGAATTTAATGGCAATGCGATGCTTGGTGTGAACAAAAATTGGGGACATTCGCACCTCACATTTAGTAGCTATAACAATACGCTGAATCTCGTGGAAGGCGAACGCGATTTCGATGGAAAATTTATCAGAGTTGGTACAACATTTAATGCAATTTTAGTGCGATTTACGGATTCACTTGGCTATAAAGTTGGGTTTCCGCATCAACAAATAAATCACAATCGGATTGCATCCAATAATTATTTTATCTTAAAAAACGGTACAATAAACGCAGATTTTGGATTTCAAAACAACAAACGCAAAGAATTTGGCGACCCCATGAATCCAAACGACAAAGCTTTATTTTTTGATCTCAATACCTTTAATTACAATATTCGCTACAACGTAAATCAATACAACGGTTGGGAAACATCGTTTGGCCTAAGCGGAATGCAACAAGATAACCGTAACAAAGGCCTTGAAGTGTTGATACCTGAGTACAATTCGTTTGACGTTGGTGCGTTTGCGTTTACGCAAAAAACATTCAATCAAAAATTGGTTTTTGCAAGTGGTTTGCGCTTCGATAACCGAACAATGAACGCAAAAGCGTATAAAGAAGCAGGCGAAACGGACAATAAATTTGAGGCATTTCGCAAAAATTATAATGGCGTTTCGGGCAGTATCGGCTTGTCTTATCTTATCGATAAAAAATCGACCTTAAAGTTGAATTTATCAAGAGGTTATCGTGCGCCAAATATCGCTGAATTGGGTTCAAACGGCCGACATGAAGGTACTTTTCGCTACGAAATCGGCGACAATAACCTAAAAAGTGAAATTAGCCACCAATTCGACATTGCTTATTTTTTAAATTCAGACCACATTACGTTTGAGTTTACACCTTTCGTAAACGTCATTTCTAACTATATTTATACCCAAAAAATGTTGGATAGCAATGGAAATGAAGTTATTATTGACATCAATAATCCCGCACCTGCGTTTCGATTCACGCAAGGAAAAGCCACACTTTTGGGCGGAGAATTGTTCTTGGACGTACATCCGCATCCATTCGATTGGTTACATTTCGAGCACTCCTTTTCGTATGTACAAGCTACTCAAAATGGCGAAACGCCTGATAAAAAATATTTACCCTTGATTCCTGCGCCGAAATATCGTAGCGAAATAAAAGCTCAATTCAATACAATCGGTTCTTATTTTACGAATACGTATTTTAAATTTGGCATAGATCATTATTTTGAGCAAAATAAATTTTATGCCGCTTACGATACCGAAACTGGTACACCAGCTTACACCTTACTCAATGCAGGTATCGGAACGAGTATAAAAGGCTTCGGCAAAAAAGATTTTTGGAATCTATTTATTAATGCAGAAAACTTAGCAAATGTTGCATACCAAAACCACCTAAGCCGCTTAAAATACGCACCTATCAATATGGCAACGAACAGAATTGGCGTTTTTAATATGGGTAGAAATATCAGTCTGAAATTGATTGTTAATATTTAATTGTTTAATAATCAAAATAATACAAAATTTTATTTTTTTAATAAATAATGCCTGCACAAAAAAAACGCTTCCTTTTGGGAAGCGTTTTTTGTTTTATGTATCCTTTAAAATCGAAGATTTTAAAGTTTTAATCTACGTTTTATACGCGAAAGAAATCAATTGTCAAAGACATTTAAAAATATAAAATGTTTCTTTTCAATGACTAACCGACAATATTGACTAACCGACAAAATTTTGACTAACTGACTAACTGACAATATTACAAACCGACTAATCGCCATTACCTCATCAACGTCACATCGCCTTTAAACTTGATTTTCTCGCCGTTTTTATAAGTGATTTCGCATACATACGCGAACACATCGGAGTTCATGTCTTTGTTGCGATAAGCGCCGCCCCAACCTGAGCTCGGATCGTTGGGTTTGAAATCTTGTTGGTCAAACACCAAGTTGCCCCAACGGTCAAATACACGTAAGAAATCGACTTTCAAAATCGCTTTCGCATCTATAAATATCGTAAACACATCGTTGTTGCCATCGCCATTCGGACTAAATGCTGATGGAATATATGGTTTTACGATGTCCACAAATACCCCGATTCTGTCGGTGGCAGGACAACCGTTTTTGTCCGTCAGCGTCGCCGAATATATCGTCGAAACCAATGGCGAAGCAATCGGTTCTATACATTTATTACAACTCAAACTCGCTGCCGTTGTCCACACAAAGTTGTCGCTTTCGCTAATTTTCGTAACCGTATTCAACTTCACAGAATCGCCCAAGGTGATGAATTTATCTTCACCCAATTTCAAATTAATTTGGCTCGCTTCTATCAATTTCGTCGTCGTACTCCATTCACAACCGCTTGCATCTAGGATACTAACCTTGTATGTTCCTGCTTTCAAACCCGTAAATACAGGATTTTTGCTAT
>JAYUJV010000192.1:0-1162 GCA_043764975.1 Saprospirales bacterium | reverse complement strand
CAATCGTGCCATAAGTCGTCACTCGACCATACGGAATCATGCGCGCAACTTCATAAACTTCTTGAATATAGTTTTTGTTTGACATAAATGCTTATTTTTGCAGCCGAAAGTTAGTTTTCATTCTATGCCAAATGTAGCAATTTTCACAATCATTTATATCAGATACTGTTTAAAAAATTATGTTAAAGACAAATATAAAAGCAAGTAGCATCGGCAACCTGAGCGATGCCCGTTATTTTGCTGCCGTAGAAGTGCAATGGCTCGGCTTTGCCCTTTCACCAAGCGATGAAGCCTATCTTGCGCCGCACCTCGCCAAAGTCATGAAAGAATGGATCGAAGGTCCAAAACTAATTGGCGAATTTGCCCTCGAAGATTCTACAACCATCGCGGCACAAGTCACCGATATTGGTTTGGATGCCATTCAAGTGCCAATTTTTGCTACACTTGACCTCACGTTGATTCACGTGCCAGTGTTTAGGACAATCGTAATCGAGCGCCATACACAAGCGGCTGATTTACATCAATTTTTAGAAACATTCAAGTCCGAAACAACGTATTTTATCTTAGATTTTTCAAAAAACAACATCACTTGGCAAGACTTGATGCTGTATGAGCAACTCAACATAGAACTACTGCAAAGGGTTTGTCAGCAATACAAAATCTGGCTTCAAATCGATTGTTTGCCAAAAGAACTCAATAGTATTCTCCAAGCGGTGCAGCCTTTCGGGCTTTGTGTACGCGGCGGCGAAGAAGAATCTGTCGGCATCAAGTCTTTTGATGTGTTGCAAGATTGGTTCGATGTGTTGGAGGTTTAGTATGATTTTATTAAAAATATAAAATATTGATAATCAATTATTTGCAACTAAAAAGGTCTTGAAACACAATGCGTTTCAAGACCTTTTTTATGATTTAAACTTACTATTTTTAATTAAAAACCATTATAAATCGTCATCAATTGAGGATTGGTTTCTTTGGCTTTTATGTCATTGATGTATTTTGTCAGCTTCGTAACCAAGGCCTCGTTTTTAGTGATTCGGAAAGCGGTGCGCATATCGTTTAAGCCTTTTGTGGCACCATATTTACGCCAAATCGAAATATCGTTTTGTCCGATACGATTCAGTTCATCTATGCCGTTGAGCATAGAGAGTTCGTCCATCTTCGA
>JAYUJV010000191.1:0-3258 GCA_043764975.1 Saprospirales bacterium | reverse complement strand
CTTCAAGAAGGTTTCTTCGCATATTTTGCATGATGCAAAAATATACAATATTGCTGAACATAAAAAGTTAGTTCGCAATTTTGTTGCAAAGAAATTTTTGTGGAGTAATAAAAGAGGAAAATTAAGCTGCTATCACGCGGACTAATTCATGCTCGAACATGGCACTCAATTCATAATCAGCATAACTTTTAAATTGATTTTCGGCTAATAAATCAATAATCAATTCTGCATTTGATTGAGAAACTTGTCTTTTTAAAAACAAAAGTTTGCCCTTATTCGAAGTAAAAACTTCGATAGCATCTAAAAAAGCTGAATCATCTTGCGCTTCGGCAAGTTGTTCGGCATCGAAAAGTTTTTGCAATCTGTACGCATTTTGTTGATCAATAGATCGGATTTTTGCGTCAATGACTTCTTGCAAATGGTAAGTTAGGCTCATGGCTTAGAATCTATTTGTTGTGTATGATTCAGTTCATTGTTTTCTCACAACATAATCTGTTTAGATCTAGCGTTTTTTTGAGTAGGACTCTAAAGTAGAAGTTTAGGCTTCTTTTGTTGTTTTAATCTCTGCAAAGATATAAACTAATTATTTATTAATCTAATATTTATAGATTAAATATGTATATAATTTTAATATTGAAAATAAAATATTTTTAAATAATTAATAATCAATTGTTTATGAAATTAATAATATCTTTATTTATAATAATAACTTTTAAAAAAAAGCCAAATTGAACAAATTAGCTCAAATTGGCTTTTATTTTTTTTATTAAATAACTTTATTTTAAAGTTAATATAATTCAAAAAAGTTGCGTTCTCAGGTCGGATTTTCTCATTCCAACACAATAATTAAATCATCTTGCTCGACCAACGACTTTTCTGGTATGATAATTTTTACCACTTTTGCCTTGATTGGCGAAGTAATGGTAGATTCCATTTTCATGGCTTCTATCAAAAATAGCGGCGTATTGAGTTGTACTTGCTGCCCTTCTTTCACGAGTATTTTTGACAATCGACCTTGCAACGGCGTACCAATTTCTTTGGTGTTGTTTGGTGCAGCTTTTTGCTTCTTTTTCTCCTCCGCTTTGATGCTATAATCACGTACATCAAGCGTACGCGTAGAGCCATTTAACCTAAAAAATACGGTTCTAAAACCATGCTCGTTCGGTTCGGTTTTGTTGAGGTATTGTATCAAAATATTTTTTCCTTTTTCGATATTGACCAACACTTCTTCATTTGGGCGCAAGCCATATAAAAATGCTGGCGTAGGAATCTCGCGCACTGCACCGAACGTTTGGAAATGCGTATAAAACTCCGTAAATACTTTTGGATATAATTTATAGCTCAAAAAGTCTTCAAAATCAGAATATGGAAACTCGCGCTGAAATTCCTCAAACTCTACATCAAAATCGACTGGTGCTAATGTTTTTCCAGGGTTTTCGGTCAATGGTTTTTCATCTTTCAAGACTATTTTTTGCAGCCATTTCGGAAAACCGCCTTCAATTTGACCCAAATCGCCACGCAACAATTCTTTTACACTTTCGGGAAACATCAGCGTTTCTCCACGCTCCACGATGTCTTCTTTCGTCAATTTATTGGCGGTCATGAACATCGCCATATCGCCAACGACCTTCGACGAAGGCGTTACTTTCACAATATCGCCAAACAGTTCGTTCACGATTTTGAAATTATGTTTTATGGTTTCAAACTGGTCTTCGAGCCCAAGTCCACGCGCTTGCGGGCGAAGATTAGAGTATTGACCACCAGGAATCTCGTGGTCATAGACTTCCGCAGTACCAGCTTTTAGCTCCGACTCGAACGGATAATAATACTCACGCACCGCTTCCCAATAGTTTGAATATTGGTTAAGTTGCTGAATATCAATCTTTTGCTCACGTTCATGTCCGTGCATCATAGCCGCCAATGAGTTGAAATTGGGTTGCGATGTCAAGCCAGACATCGAAGCGACAGCGACATCAATCGCATCTACACCAGCCTCGATGGCTTTGAGATAAGTCGCTGATTGTATGCCACTCGTATCGTGCGTATGTAAGTGAATCGGTAAATCGACCGCTTTTTTTATTTCTTTTATCAACAACTCCGCTGCATACGGTTTCAGCAAACCCGCCATGTCTTTTATGGCCAATATATGCGCACCAGTGTCTTCAATTCGGCGAGCCAAATCTAAGTAATATTGCAATGAATACTTTTTTCGACTCGGATCCATAATGTCGCCTGTGTAGCACAACGATACTTCCGCCAAGCCATTTGTGTTGTTTATCACCGTATTGATAGACGTTTTCATACTATCAATATTGTTCAAAGAGTCAAAAATACGAAATAAATCTATACCTTTTTGATGCGCTTTTTCAATAAATTTTTCAATCAAATTGTCTGGATAATTCGTGTAACCAACCGCATTTGAACCCCGAATCAGCATTTGCAACAATACATTTGGCATCGCAGCCCTCAAATATTCGAGGCGACGCCAAGGATTTTCCTTTAAAAATCGGAGTGCGACATCAAACGTAGCGCCGCCCCACATTTCGACCGAAAACACATTTCCACCCATATTATTGGCATAACTTTCAGCAACTTCGCGCAGGTCATACGTACGGATTCGAGTTGCCAAGAGCGACTGATGCGCATCTCGAAAAGTCGTATCTGTATATTGTATCGCTTTTTGGTCTTTGAGCCATTGTGCAAAATGCTTAGGCCCAAGTTCATTCAGCAAATCTTTTGTACCTTTCGGTAATGCTTGTTTGGCATCAAAATCAGGTACAACTGGTGTCAAAAACACCTTTTTAGGATCTACAAATTTCACGTCTGGATTGCCATTTACGATGGTATTTGCCAAAAACCGAAGTAATTTATTACTTCTATCCAAGCGATGCGGAATTTTTAACAACTCTGGATGATTGGCAATAAAATTGACCGTCACTTCGCCACGTTGAAAAGTAGGATTTGCCAATAGGTTTTCCATGAAGCCAATATTGGTTTTCACACCTCGAATCCTAAACTCCACCAACGCACGTTGCAAACGCTCCACCGCGCCCTTGAATGTTCTGCCCCAAGCAGTTACTTTTACCAAAAGGCTATCAAAATAAGGCGGAATCGTGACGCCAGTATAAGCCGAACCTGCATCGAGACGAATCCCGAAACCACCTGGCGAACGGTAGGCAATCAACGTACCATAATTGGGTTTGAAACCATTTTCTGGGTCTTCGGTCGTGATGCGACATTGGATAGCATAACCACTCA
>JAYUJV010000190.1:0-3260 GCA_043764975.1 Saprospirales bacterium | reverse complement strand
TTTCACTCTAATTAACGAACGGCGAAGCCCTCAACGAAGTTAATTACACGAATCGTAGATAAATAATTTCACTAATTTTGAAACTTACGTTTCAATCCCATTAGCACTAATTTTAGTAAAAAGGTTAAAACCTTATGCTCTACAGTATAAGTATTTGAGTATCAAGTATTCAAGTCGAGATAACAAACTAATAGCAAGGAATCTAAAAATACACTTTTTTTCTCAATTTTTCTTTACATTCTTAATGAAAAATATATGGAAAGCATTTTTTTCAATAAAAGCCTTTAAAAGATTTGACAAGTTAAAGAATTATTTTGTACTTTTACAGCGCTTAACGGAAAGCAATTTTTTATTATTAAAATATAATTTATAAAGATATGTCGAACGGAATTGATGATTTGGAAAGCAAAGGTTATTGTTTGCTTTATGGTTTTATAGGCATTTTGATGTTTTTTGCCTTAGTTTATTACGTTTATGAAGGTAATTTTAATGGTTTAAATTAATTTTAAAAAAAAGTTAATTTTTTCTTGCCGAAATATTGCATAATAAAAAAAGAAAGCGTAACTTTGCACCGCTTTAGAAATAAAGTAATACTAATTTAGTTTAGTAGGCCTCCTTAGCTCAGCCGGTTAGAGCGCCGGACTGTTAATCCGTAGGTCCTTGGTTCGAGTCCAAGAGGAGGCGCATTAAGCCTTGTGACAATAGTTACAAGGCTTTTTTTATGTCTTTTAGTCACTTTTCTGTATCATTATGCCAAAAAGTTAAAGAAATGAACGTACTTTTGCAACTTCAATCATTGTGATAAAAACAAGGTACTTACTAACATACTTGCGGCCACAGACAGCTTCGTTTTAACGCCCAACACTTTTCGAGAAACATGAAACTAAAACATTCACTTTACGCATTATTTGCGCTTTGCATCTTGTCGCAATGTATGCCGCCATCAAGCGACGAAAAATTAACCGATGTAAATACGGATTTTAAGAATCCAGTCGTCCAAAAACTCTACACTTTTCAAGATCAATTATTGAGCGACAGCTTAATTTTTTATTTTAAAGATAAAGATCCAACCCTACGTTATATATCTGCTAACGCATTTGCATCTGTAAAAGATAAAAAAGCACTTCCAGGTCTCGAGGCACTCCTCAAAGACGAGGTGGACGAAGTTCGTACTGCAGCTGCATTCAGTATAGGTCAGATTGGCGATTCGAGTTCGGTGCTGGCACTAGTCGGCGCATTCAAACAGCAAGACACACTCCGACAAGCCGCAAAATTTAATGCGACTATCTTAGAGTCGGTAGGTAAATGTGGCACAAGTGCCTATTTGCAACCCTTAGCAACCATTGGCACATATACCGAAAAAGATACGGTGTTGCTCGAAGGGCAAACTTATGGCATCTATCGGTTTGCGTTGCGTGGCATTACTTCGCCTGTAGGTACAAATAAGATGCTTTCGATTGTAAACAATTCAAATTTTCCGCAAAATGTCCGCTTTGTAGCTGCCAATTACCTCTCGCGTGCCAAAGATATTGTGCTTGACACCGTAGCTGGTTCTAATTTGGCAAACACATTTGCTCGCGAAAGTGATTATCGGATTCGGATGGTATTGGCCAATGCACTTGGCAAAGCCAAATGCGCCGCGAGCTATCAAGCGCTCTATAATCAATTTTATAAAGAAAGTGATTATAGAGTAAAATCCAACATCATCAAGGCCTTTGGCAAATACGATTATGTAACCGTGCAACCAATAATTACGGGTGCTTTACACGACAAAAATTTGCATATTGCCAACACAGCTGCTCGTTTTTTTGTGGACAACGGAAATGCCGAAGATGCCGCTCAAACCTATTGGCCATTGGCAAAAGACAGTACGCTAAACAATGCCACACAATTAATATTGTACCAAGCGACCAATAGACATGTTCCTTTTTATATGGAAAACACTAAAGGATATGTGAATACTGAGCTTATCAAGAAGTTTGAAACCGCTACAAATCCAAGTGATAAGATATTGGCACTCAAGGCTTTAGCCGAATATGGATGGAACTATAAGTATATCCGCGAACAAGGTTTTATCAACTCATCATTTGCCGTGAGAACGGCTTCGGTAGATGCGTTGAAGGACATTGCGAGCAATCCGATTTTTTATAAGTTTTTTGGCAATGGTGCAAAAGCGGTACGCATTAACCTTTATTCGTACTTCGTAGAAGCCTTGAATGGCGACGATGTAGGCATGAAAGCAGTTGCAGCCGAAGGCCTCCGCATACCAACCATGCAATTCAATTATTTTTATAACAATATGTCTGATAAATCGTTTTTGACAACTGCCCAAAACGAACTCAAATTGCCACGCGACATAGAGGCCTGGAACAGCATACAAGAAACGATTGACAATTTCAATGGTGTGCCTTTTACGCCCAAAAAGCCAAGCTACAACCAACCTATAGAATGGAAATTGCTCAACTCATTGAGTAATTTGCCAACTGCAATCATAGAGACAACTTATGGCAACATTACAATAGAACTCAACAAGCGTTTTGCGCCAGGTTCAGTCGTCAATTTCATTTCTTTGGCAAACAATGGTTACTACAATGGTAAGCCTTTCAATAGAGTTGTCAGCAACTTTGTGGTACAAGGCGGCTGCCCACGTGGCGATGGTTATGGTGCGTTGGACTACTCTATTCGCTCCGAATTACACCCTTTTCATTATGATCAAGAAGGCTTCGTTGGTATGGCTTCGGCTGGCAACCACACCGAAGGCACACAATTTTTTATAACGAGTGCGCCTGCTATTCATTTAGATGGAAATTATACTATCTTTGCAAAAGTTACTGCTGGCATGGACGTAGTTCATCGCTTGCAACAAGGCGATTTGATTACGAAAGTGACGGTGAAATAGGTTATAATAGACAATAAGCAACGAGCAATTTTAAAAATATAAACTCAAATATGTCGCTCCTATGGAGCTTTGTTGGTCTTGGTTGTTAATGATAAGCTACCAACATGCCATGCCTAACGGCATTATTTGTTTTAAAAATGCCGTTAGGCATGATATGTCGGTAAAAACGTACAATCCACAACGTGTTTTTGAACTCCGTAGGAGTGACATATTTAACAACATATTAAATTCCTTGTCATAGGAGTTGAATCTAAAAAAAATATAAAAATAAATCAATTTTCAAACCTTAATACATACTAAAAATGAATATTCCTGCTCAATTAAAATATACAAAAGACCACGAATGGATCAGTATAGCAGC
>JAYUJV010000189.1:0-1166 GCA_043764975.1 Saprospirales bacterium | reverse complement strand
TGTGTCTTAACTCAAATACTAGGTTTTTGCTTGGAATAGCTCGAATTTATTGTCAAAAAGACACAGAGTGTTTCAATGTTCCAATTAGTAGATAATTCCGAAAATTATTCAAGCAGATATTACTACGATAGAAGTTGATGCGATTGTGAACGCAGCTAATTCTTCTTTGTTGGGCTACGCAATGATAGCCAAATTTAGACTTCTAAATTTATCTTTAAAAAACGAACTTAAAACCTTAGTTATCAACAATTTATAAAATATAAAAATTAAAAACTATTCATTTTCATTTTAATTAAAAACATAAAAAAGGCGATAAATGAAGCAAATTTGCTTCATTTATCGCCTTTAAAAAATTCAAAAATTGATTTTATGATTTATTTCCCTCTACTCAAAATTTTAATCTCAACACGTTGGTTTCTGGCTCGATTGACGGAGTTTACGTTTGGCACAACAGGTTGCGTTTTACCATAACCACGGTATCGAATCCGCGTTTCGCTGATGCCGCGACCAATCAAATAATCGCTCACTTCTTTGGCGCGTAACGTCGAAAGTCGATTACAAAAATCGTCGGTTGGGATATTATTTGTGTGGCCACCGACCTCAATCACAACATCGGGATTGCCTGACATAAATTGATACAATTCGTCCAATACCTTGAAAGATTCGGGTTGTACTGATGCACTATCGGCCTTAAAATATAGGTTTTCGATACGCACTGATTCACCAACTTTCGCATTTTCGTAGCGTGTTTTTGCAGACGTAGTTGGTGGATTAGTACCAGTTGTAGTGGCAGGAGTGCCGTTAGTTGTTTTGGGTTTATCTACTTTGGCTACTGGTTTTTTACCACAATTGAATGGCACAATATCCGAAGCGTTATCGACTAAGATATTGCCATTGTAGGGAAACAAAACTGGCGTCTTGAAAAAAGCCTCCAAGATGATATAATTATGTGCTTGTTTTGGTCTAAACTCAAATTTATACTCTTGCCAATCTATGTTTTTGACTTCGCTCGTTTCGCCCAATAGCTCTTGCTTATCGTAATACGTAGAGCTGCCCCAAATTCGTAGTTTTATGGGCGTTACGTAATTGGCTTCTACCGTAGGATTGCTGCTCGATCTGCTTTTGTAAATATCCGAACGACAAAGGTAAATGCTAAAAGCATAGCA
>JAYUJV010000188.1:0-9053 GCA_043764975.1 Saprospirales bacterium | reverse complement strand
GAACCAATTTGCACTTTTATTTTACAGAAACCTATTATATAATTTTCATAAATCTTTAAAAGATTTATCTTAAACACAAAAATAGATATTTTTAATGTAAAAAGCAAAACTTATTTGAAATCTTGATTACAACTACCTTGTAATCAATAAGTTACAAAAAAATTATTTCACATCAATTTTATACTCGTCAGTAATGAATTGTAAAATGCCTAGTAATGTAGGCAAATCATTTAGGAAATAACGATTTTTATCAATCAAAACAGTATTGTTTTCGAGTTTCAAAAAGACCCACTCAAAAGCATTTGTGACTGCACCATAAACGGTGTCATAAGGCTCATTATTTTGCTGATTAAAAAGCCTAGCGGCGTACATTTCCGCTGCACATTGCGCATAACCTTCGTCTGGAATTCTGTTTTTTGACTCTACCAAACAAAAAATAGGCGTTTGTAATTCTACAATTTTAGGTTTTGCCGAAATCATGAAATCAGGCGTTCCAACCAAATCGGATTGACTGTCAATGTTAAAAGCATAACCCGAATAAATGCTAATATGCTTATTTTGACGCTTCAATTCTCTTACAATCGGCGAAATCAGTAATTCTGATTTTGCCTTTTCTGAAAGCAAAGGCATATCTTTTGCTTCTGCCACATCGTCTAGTAAATGTTGCGAAGGCACAAAAGGTATAATCGCCACGTCCCGAAACAAGTGAGTATCTTCTTGTTCCAAACCGAAATTTCGTTTCAATTTTGCAAAAGTAAAATCCGAATATGCCATATTAATTATTTTCTACAAAATTAACGTTTTTTATTCAAAAAAGCTATTTCAACATATATTTACTTCAAAAAACTCGTTATTTTTACGCTCATATCGGGGCGCACTAGAAGTATGCCTGTGGCCAAAATCGTATCGCCGAGCGAAAGGCCGCTTGTGATTTCGATTTGGCTTTCTTCTCGGATGCCAGTTTCGACAATCGTTGGTTTGGCTTTTCCGTTTTTGATGAGCATTACTTTTTTATTTCGCGCTTCTGGTATGATACATTGGGTCGGAATCATGAGCGTATTGCTGCGTTTTTCGAGATCTAACACGACATTTGCAAACGCACCTGGCGTGTAAGTATTGCTCCCATTTTCGGTTTGCGCGCGCACGCGAATACTACGTGAATTCACGTCGATTCGGGGATCTAAGGCTACGATTGTAGCTGTGTGCAATACTTTTTCGTTGTCAGCCGTAAATTGTACTTTTTTACCAACAGCGATTGACGATTGATATTTTTCTGGCACATTAAAATCCAATTTTATTGGATTGCGTTGTTGCATAGTCGTAAAAACTGTGCTATTGGTCGCAAATGCGCCGATACTCACATTTTTGAAGCCAATAAAACCCGAAAATGGCGCTTTTACTTCGGTTTTTTGCAACTGCAAACGCTGAATATTGAGGTCAGCATTGAGTATATTGAGTTGATTTTGAGCATTATCGACCTCGACTTGGCTCGTGCCGTTCACGGCAGAAAGTTGCTTGATTCGGTCGGCATTTTTCTGCGCAATCGCCAGTTGTGCTTCTATTTTTTGCATTTGCGCCTTTATGTCTTCGTCATATAGCTTCACGATGGTTGTGCCTTTGGCCACATATTTCCCTTCATTGATGTTCACGGCCACCACTCTACCCGATATTTCGGGACGCAATTCTACTTCTTCGCTTGGCACAAAAGTTCCGTTGGCGTTGATCTGATTTTCGATGGTTTGCGCGCCAACTATATAGGCCGAAATGGCGGCACTTGGCGGCGCACTCGGCGGCGCTGCCGCGGCAGTTTCAGACTTCGACATCACTTTTTTGGCTACAAAAAAAATGGCAATAGCCAATAAAATACCAATAATAATATTTGAAATACGTCTTTTATTCATCTTGTTTTTTGATAAAATTACCTAACAACTTAGCCATTTTTTGAAAAAAGTGGAATTTTAAAGACTTTGCTTAATATTCAGTTTAATTTGCAATAAGCAATAAGCAAATTTGCCAAACGTTGTTGCCTTTTGCAAATTGTTTATTGCTTATTTAAACTGAATATATTAAAAACTACAAATCTATTTTTTACTCGAATAATACCTAAGTATTTACAAAATCGATTATATAAATATCTGACCTTCGGTTTCATTTCCAAAAATTTCGGCCTTATTTTCACTAATTCTTTGTGCGCCCAATAGTGCCAACAATGAGTCTAATTGATGCCAATTTTTGACCTCTACTTTTTGATCAAAATTCAAATTTTTCAATACAATCATTTCAGCATCAGCTAAATATGTATTGTCTTTTTTATAAATCGCAGAATCTAATTTGATTTTTTCTTGAATCTTGGCTGGATAAATTTCATACACTTCGTGGCCCAATAACTCCAATTTTGCTTTCAATTGCATAGCGCGAGCCGTCAATCCGCCTAAAAACATAGGCGACATGGCTTTCAATATTTTATCGCCTGCGCGATAAAAATAGTCGTTACAATCTGGCAAACCACGATAAATACCAGGCAATGAAAGCGGTGCATCAAAACCAATAATCGCTGGCGGAATCGTACTTAATATATTGTACAAAAACGCATCGGCATCGCCTTTTTTTTCGCTTTGTTGAATACTTATTTTACCGTCTTGCAAAATCGAAATAACGGTTGTTCCAGCTATTTTTGAACCGTAATCAATGCCGACTAATATTCTATTTTTCATTAAAGAAAGAATTTTGAGCGTTAATTTGTTAGACGAAAAGACATTAAAATAAAGGTTTAGACATTTTCATGTTTTCAATAAGCAATATACAATTGGCAACAAGCAACGATTTTCGGCAAATTTTGCTTATTATCTATTGCCGATTAAAACTAATAATTAGTAATATTCTAACTTTAAACTAATTTCTAATCATGCAAAAAAACTAAATTACTTTCAACACATTATTATAAATCCTATTTTCAATGTCTTGATTATCAATACGTTCAAAATTTTTACCTGTAATTAATTCGTATAACTCAATGTAGCGATTGGTGACTTCTGCCACAAATTCGTCGGGCATAAAAGGCATCGCTTGTCCGTCTTTTCCTTGAAAACCGTTGGCCATCAACCACTCGCGGACGAACTCTTTCGAGAGTTGTTTTTGGCGTTCGCCAGCCGCTTGTCGCTCGGCATAACCGTCAGCGAAAAAATAGCGCGAACTATCGGGCGTATGGATTTCGTCGATGACCATTATTTGCTCGTCTTTTTTGCCAAATTCGTATTTCGTATCGACCAAAATCAAGCCTTGTTTGGCAGCCATTTCAGTACCTCTGGCAAATAATTGTCTTGTATATTGCTCCAATTGTACATAATCTGCTTCCGCCACAATGCCTTGCGCGAGTATATTTTCCCTCGAAATATCTTCATCATGCCCTTCGCTTGCCTTGGTAGTTGGCGTGATGATTGGCTCTGGGAATTTATCATTTTCTTTCATGCCTTCGGGCATACGCTCGCCACAAATCATACGCTCGCCACTCGAATACGTGCGCCACGCATGACCCGTAAGATAGCCTCGAATGACCATTTCGACCTTAAAAGCCTCGCATTGATGACCGATAGAAACATTTGGATCTGGCGTAGAAATCAACCAATTGGGTACAATATCTGCCGTTTCGCCAAGGAAATATGCCGCAATATTGTTCAAAACTTGACCTTTGTAAGGAATTGCCTTTGGCAATACGACATCAAAAGCAGAAATCCGATCACTTGCCACCATGACCAATTTGTCGCCGATGGTATATACGTCACGAACTTTACCTTTATAAAAATGCGTTTGATTCGGAAATTGAAAATGTGTTTCTTTTAGTGCTTGCATTTCAAAAAATTAGTGTTTTAAATAGAGGCCTCCCTAAAAGGCGAAGCCCTCAACGAAGTTAATCCCTCCAAAGAAGGAACTTTCCATCGTATCATCAAACTTTTAATAAAAAATTATATTTTAATAAAAAAATTGATGATGTCTATGTTTTACTTTTTTATAAATCGCAAAGGTAGAGAAATATGGAGGAATAAGCGTATTTATATTCCTAAAAATAAATGCAAATTTACCAAAAGTCAGTATCTTTATATGATGATTTTTTAAAACTTAATTTAATTAAAAAATATCTAAAACTTAAAAAATCAAATTTAACAAATCTCAAATTTTTAAAAACATGAAAAAGAAAATTTTAATTATTGTTCAATGTTTTATGTGTTCAATATTGCTTCATGCACAAGATGCGTATCATGTAAAGTTGCTTGATATTTTGAAAACAGATTACAAAATAACAGCCTCAAGTCAATGGGCTACAAGTGATAACGAAGTCACAACTATCAATAATTCAATAAGTTATGGCGGAAATACAAAAAAAAATACAGTAATTGGTCAGCCATTTACTCAAGCGGTGGAACGAACTGTAAACTATAATGTAAGCGCCGAAAATGCAAAAGATACATATACAAACCAAGATTCGATTAGTGTAAAAGATGTTTGCTTGGCTGCTGTTTGGTTGCGTAGTTCAGAAAATGGCGCTCAAATAAATATGTATGGAAAAAATAAAACGATTTCTGCTAAATATTATGAGTTTTATAGAAATCTCACGCTTACAAAAGAATGGAAATTGTTTTTGATTCCTTTTTATGCTAAAATTACTGCTCAAGCTGGTGATTTCATTACTGTTTTTGCTTTAGCTACAAGTAACCAAACTGTTGAAATTGGCGGATTTGCGATGCTGAATTTTAAAAATAAAGTGAACTTAGATTTGTTACCAATCGCCATCGGTTCTGATTATTATATTGGTATTGAAGACGATGCACCCTGGCGAGTTGCTGCTGCAAATCGTATCGAGAACTTGCGAAAAGCAAATTTGACAGTAAAAGTGCAGGATATGAACGGTAAAGGAATTAATGGTGCAAAAGTGCACGTCGAAATGTTGCAACATGAATATAAATTTGGAACGGTCTTGACTTCTCAATTATTCAATGGCGTAGGTCCCCAATTCATAACTTATGAACAAAAAATGCTCAATTTGGATGGAAAAGGACACGGTTTTAATGAAGCTGCATTTACGAATGAACTCCGTTGGGGAAATTGGGAAGACAATACAATTAGTCAAAAAAGAGTTGCTGATGACATAAAATGGCTCAGGAATAAAGATATTTCGGTAAGGGGAACTAATTTAGTGACACCAAATGTACATTCTGCACCTGATGATTTTAAAATAATACAATCAGTAGATTCTTTTAAAAATAGAATATTTAACCACATTGAAGAAGTTTTACAATATCCAAATATCGGTGCTGAATGTGAAGATTGGGACGTGATACAAGATATAATATACGATGGATATTCAAAAAAACTTAAAAGTACAACTGGCTACGTAACAGGTTTAGAGATTTTTTCTGAGATATATGATAAATCAAAAATATTAGTGACTAATGCACATTTGTATCTATCTGATTATGCCATTTTTGATCCAGAAGACAAGCTAAATAAAAATTATGATAAATGGAAAACTTATATCGCTTACTTGAAAACAAATAAAGCACCATTAGAAGGACTTAGTTTTCCGACTAATTTTTCAAAAGGAATGACAAGTTTGAATAAAATTATTGACCAATACGATGAAATTTGGAACTTATACAACTTGCCTTCAAAAGTAACCGATTATGATTTGACAGCCGAAGCTCCTCAAAAAACACAAGCACAATATTTACATGATTTTTTGACGATTTCGTTTGCGCATCCAAGCTCGAAAGGGTTTATTGTAAATAATTTTTGGGACGGCGCACATTGGCTCGGTAAATCGCCATTATTTGCCAAAGATTGGACCATAAAACCAAGCGGACAAGCCTATATCGACCTCGTTTTTAAGGATTGGTGGATTGATGTAAACTTGATTTCTGCCACAAATGGCGATGCAAAAATAAGGGCATTTAAAGGCAAATATAAAGTAACCGTTACGCTACCAAACAATACAACCCAAACCCTAATATTTGACCTTTCGGAAGACAAGACCTTGATTGTCAATAATTTAGGTATTACAATCTCGGATAAAAATGTCAGTGAAAAATTGATATGCAACTTATATCCAAACCCTGTACATGACATTGCGACATTGAGCATAAATACCACTGAAAACAGCGAAGCGACCATTTCAATCATTGACCTAAAAGGTCAAGTTTTGCAAACTCAACATACCGATTTAAAAGCCGATAAGAACAATATTTTGCTCAATACGGAGGCTTTGACGAATGGTCTTTATTTTGTGAAGATTAGTACAAATACTGGTGTTAAAATGTTGAAAATGGAGGTGGTGAGATAAGACTGAAATTTAGGAATTTAAAACTTATATTTTAATGCAAAACAATATTTTACTAAAAACGGTTAAATAGCATAAAGCTGTTTAACCGTTTTTTATAGATATGCGAACAAATATAATCATTACAGTATTCTTTACGAAACGTAATCTTTTATTCAGTTGTATATAGTTCTTCCAATTCTTTTCTAATTGTATTTTTCAAATTCCTTTTTTCTAATTCTTGCATTTCAAATTTTACCCCTTTATGCTTTCCAAGCATAAAATATTTATCGCTTACGAATGTCATCCCACTTTCATACACAGTTCTTGTTTTCATATGACCCCAATTGTATGATCTTGTATAAACACCAAAATTCCTATGTTTTATTTTTTTCTCTTTTAAAATTTTCTGCTGATTTTTTTCTACTTCCTCCCATGTTTTTGCTACTCTCTTATTTTCTAATCCTATGCCAAGGTTAGAAACTACTATAAAAGTATTAGGATCTTTTATTTGTAAAAAATCAAAAAACTTTTTGAAAAAAGTATGTGCATATTCACGAACTTCAATTTTTTGTTCAAGGGTCAATTTTACATTTTCGAGAAGCGAACGATAAAGCCCAAGTGTGTTGAAATCAGTATATTTTTTATGATTTTCAATATAAGAAAAGTATTCTTTGAAGGTAAATGTGTTAAATTTTTTTCCTATTTTCATTTTAAATAATTTTTTGGGTGTAAAATAATTGTACATCATATAGTCTATGTACATATTTTCATTTGTGTAACACATAAACAAGCAAAAAAATTCCTTAAAAGTGATTTTTTCAAAAATAAACTTTATTTATAATAATTTTGATAAACGAAACACTTGATTGATATAAATTTTCGCTTAAAAAAAACTCAATACTCAAACGCAACCACATTTACATCAATCAACAAGAATTCATTAAATTCGTCGAGTGATTTCTTTTTGCCTTGTATTTCATATTCGCAAGTCGTTTCGTTTCGGTTGCGTTTTTCCTTTATTTTAACATACTTAATTTTCTGATTTTTGAGTTGTTTTTCGATATTCGTATCGTAAGTGCTGCCTTCAAATTGAATGGTGTAGTAGCGTTTTTTATAAAAAATATCAATTTTTGCTTGTAAAAGTTCAAAAACGGCCAATATCGTAAGCGTAATCAACAACATGACCCACGCCAAGGTGTATTCGCCTGCGCCGACGCTCATGCCCAAACCAGCGGCGATCCAGATCGTGGCGGCGGTGGTCAAACCGTAAACATTATAGCCGAGTTTGAAAATCACACCTGCACCAATAAAACCGATGCCTGTAACGATATTCGCCGCAATACGGTCTTGCGAAGAAGGTGTTCCCATGCGTTGCGACAAAATCGTGAACAAGGTTGCGCCAACACAAATCAAGGCAATGGTCCGAAAACCTGCGGGGCGACAACGATACTCACGCTCCAATCCCAACAAACTGCCTATTAGCAAAGAAATGCCAACTTTCGTCAATTCTTCTATTAAAATATCCATAATGTGACTTTTTTTTTTGATTTTTAAAACGAAAATACTTTAAATTTTATGATTCTTTAAAATTTTTGTGGAAGAATACGTATTAGCGTTTTTCAAATCTAAAATCTGTAAATTAAGTACGAGGTACGAGGTACGAGGTAAAAAGTACCCAACAACAACGTACTTTGTACTTCGTACCTCGTACTTAATCACTTAAAAATTGATTAAAGCTGAATTCTTTTTTCTCTACAAAAATTTTTAAGAACCAATTTTATTGGCTCATAAAAATATCACTCTATTTTTACCAAGCCCCATTTTTGGCCGTTGTGCTTAAAATAATATTTGCTTTCTTGCTTTTCTGTCGGCGCAATGAGGTTGAAATAAAATTCAACACCTTGAATTTGCAAAATACCATCTGCACCAAATCGGATTTTACGGGCGATGTCGTCACCTCGTGGGCCAAGTCCATCGAGGTTAATTTCTTTGCGGTAAGTTTCACCAAAACTACCGTCGGCTTTCAAGGCGATGCTCACAACCATTCCGTTGCGCGCTTTGCCGAGCAAAAGCCGCTTTTCGCCTTGTATATACGCAACTCCAAGGCCGAGGCAATCCGTATTGTTGAGCGTATCGATGATCTGATACGTCAATTTATTGATGGCGAATATACGGCCGTTCTCTTTTTCGCGCGTGCTGCCTGCGAGCGAACTCGCATAAATCACTTTTGTATCGCAATCATAAGCCAAGCCCATGAGTCCAAACGGATTTTCAGACGTCGGATTCGCCAAAGCTGGCAACGAGGCCACTTTTGTCATTTCCTGCGTTTTACGATCTATTTTATACAAATAATTTTGCTCCGAAGGCTTGTTGTAATAAATGTTGACAGCAGGTATCGGCGCTACAAATATGTCGCTCGTTTCGGTAATCAACATAGGGCCAAGTGTGCCAGCTGATGACCAGCTCTTGTGCTGATAAACTTTGCCTGTGCCTAATTCGACAAAACACAAACCTCTTTTTTTTTGCTCCGACGTGCTAAAAGCTGCATTTTTTAGGTCAAAACCTAAACCATTCACATAAGTCGGCAACACTCGACAATCCGAAATTACTTGCGAAAAGCACTTTATTTTGATAAAAAACGAGCAAAAAACGATAAAATATACTTTTTTCATTCTAATAATCAATTTTAAAATTGTAACGACTTATCCACTTTGAAGTAATAAAATAAGTTTCCACTTTT
>JAYUJV010000187.1:0-3269 GCA_043764975.1 Saprospirales bacterium | reverse complement strand
TCAATCACGTGACCGCCCGCGTGTACGAACGCCATGCCGTCGCCTTCGAGTTTTTGCATGATGAAGCCTTCGCCACCAAATAAACCAGTGCCGAGCTTTCGCTGAAACTCAATGCCAACCGAAACGCCTTTGGCTGCTGCCAAAAAACTATCTTTTTGTGCAATGATTTTACCGCCCAATTTCTGTAAATCCAAAGCAATGATTTTGCCTGGATACGGTGCTGCGAAAGATACGCGCTGTTTGCCACGACCATGATTCGTAAAAGCCGTCATAAAAAGGCTTTCTCCAGTCAACAATCGCTTACCTGCACTCATGAGTTTGCCCATAAATCCACCGCTCGAACTCGCCGAACCGTCGCCAAATATGGTTTCCATTTGGATGTCTTGATCCATCATCATAAAACTACCTGCTTCGGCAATCGCTGTTTCTTGGGGATCGAGTTCGACCTCTACGCATTGCATTTCTTCGCCCAATATTCTGTAATCAATTTCGTGGTTTTGCATTTTCTGTTTATTCTGTTTTTTTAATAAAAATATGATTGATGAGGCAAGTTATGACGATTTTGAGAATTTAGCAAGTGGATTGTGTTCAAAAATAGACGAAACGTAGTATTTTGAATACAAATGGAGTTTTTTTAAACCTTTACTTAAACGAAACCTTCATGCCGCGAACGCCCATATCGACTACTTTTTCGCCAGCGGCTGGCTCAAACCAACCGTCTTTTTTGGTATCTTCCCACTCAAAACTTTTGTTTGTAGAAAGCGAAACCGTAACGATAATGTCTTTTGTTTCATTGCCAGTAATACTTAGTTTTTGATCGAATGGACCTGTAACCACACATGACCCAGCTGGCACTGGCGATGATGACGAAATCGGATTCACGACCGTCGTAGCAGCAGATTCGCCACTATAAGTTTGTGCCGTTGGCAAATATGGCGGTTGCGCTGGCAACTCTAATCCCCAATAGCCTTGCTTCTTATTGGCATTGATAATCAATGAATTATCGCTAATTTTGTAGCTTTTGATATACGAATTATAGCCTATAAAAGAAGCAATGGTCGCCTTAGAATACAAGGCCTGATTCTGATACGTATATTTCAACTTGATGTCATAATTCTGATAAGCCAACGAAATGCGTAGCCATTCGTAAGTGCCGACATTGACTTTTGATAGCGGTATCGAAAAAAACGTACCGCCACTTTTTACGGACTGTAACGAATCAAAAAGGATAGCCGAACTACCGCCGATGCTCGTTTCTTGCCCTTTATACACGATATCGCCTTTGCCAAACAAGGTAAATGCGCTCGGCGCTAACTCAATATAATGCGCTGCGATGGCATTAAAAATGGGCGAAATAGCTGCGTTTCCTGCTTTCAACGTAGCAGGTTGTCCGATGTTGTTGAGGCGCGTTTGAGTGCTATCCAATACAAATTTGAAGATTAATCGTGGGCTTTGTACTACGGCTGGTGTTTCTTTTTTGCAAGACATTTGTAACACAATGAGCATCAATACGACACTCAATACAAGCATTGATTTTAAGCTATTCATTTTCATTTTTAAATATTTTATTTTTAAATAAATGTTTAATGTATTGATTATTAGTTATTTATAATTAATAAAAATATTCTTTACCGAACTACACGCTGCGCCATTTCTAACAATTGGGATTGACCAACGCCACTTTCGACGCGCTGCAATTCATTACCGTCGGGATCGAGGAATAGCAAAGTTGGATAGATACTGATGTTGTAACTCAAACGCAACAATTTGCCATTCGGGTCGCTGTCTGCATCGGCTTTGTAGGCGATAAAGTGTTTATTAAAATAATCGGCTACTGATGGGTCGGTAAAAACATTTTCTTCCATGAGTTTGCAAGGTGCGCACCAAGTTGCGCCAAATATCAAGAAAATAGGCTTGTTTAGCGCACGTGATTTTGACAATATCTGTTCAAAAAGTATTGGCGTTTCAAAACGAATACCTACTTTTTCGACGATGACTGGCGTAGTGCCAACTTGTGGACTTCGACAAGCAGCGATAAAGCATAAAGCAATTAATAAAGTAATAAATTGTTTTATCATGGTTTCATAAACGATATTGTGATAAGAATTATTATGTTTTGGCTTATAAAGGTAGCGACCTCCCTAAATCCTAAGCCCCATCCCAACCTTCCCCAAAGGGAAAGGAGTAAAAAAGGAGGGACTTCCCAACGTTACGGCAAACTTGTTTGAGTAAAAATTATAATTTACTTGAAAAAATGAACGCTGCCTACATTGTTAAGCCCATATAAAGGTAGCATTTAAAACGCAAAGGTTGAAAATAAATTTTAGAAATAAAAAATGACGAAGCAACTATTTGTAGAAAAGAATCATCTATATAATATGTGATTCTTTACTCATTTGTGCAATTCGGATTTTTTGAAATAATAAATGCTCAAAATGATTCAGCAATAAAAGGATTTCTTATCTTCGTATAGTTTTTAATATTATTTATAATTATCTCACTTCTATTAACAGTTCAGAGTTATATGAAAAAAATACTACTTGCGGTGTTGATATTGTTTTATGGCAATATCACGATGAACGCTCAAAAAATTTGGCAAGATGCCATAGAGTCAAAAATACAAGTTGCGCAAAGTCAGCGTGAGTTGATTCCGACCGCTTATCGTGTTGTGAATATTGATATGACACGTATGATGGCTCAGTTGTCGCTTGCGCCAATGGAAAATAGTGCCAACGCTGAGGCTTCTGCCATTACGGTTGAGTTACCGATGCCTGATGGCAACACGATGCACTTCAAAGTGGTGGAGTCGCCAATCATGGAGCGTGCGCTTTCGGACAAATATCCTTTGATACATACATATTCGGGCATATCGGTAGAAGATCCTACGGCAACTACTCGTTTTGATGTCACTTCACGTGGCTTCAATGCTATGGTGCTATCGAACAAAATAGGCTCTTTTCTCATTGCACCTTACTCAAAAACGAATAGCCCTTTTCATATCGTTTTTAATAAAAAAGACTTACCTTTTGACCGTACTGGTGTCACTTGTGGCACACAGGATGATCCGCACCTCGACAATTTATTGGAGCAAGCAGAAGCTGGCAACGCACGTTTTGGCGATGGTAAATTGCGCAATTACCGTTTGGCACTTGGTTGCTCAGGCGAATATGGTACGTATCATGGTGGTACAAAAACTAGTGTTTTGGCAGCATTTACGACTGCGGTAAACCAGTTGAATGCTATTTTTGCACGCGAAGCCTCTACAAAAT
>JAYUJV010000186.1:0-9075 GCA_043764975.1 Saprospirales bacterium | reverse complement strand
CTTCTTTACTCACAAAAACTTCTTTGGCCGAAGACTCTTTCATTTCCTTTTCTTTCGACTTTGCCTCGTTGATACTTTTGCCCATTTCGTCTTGTATCTCCTTCATTTTTTTCTGCGAAACTTCGGTTGCGCCTTGCACATCTTTTGCATAAGTACCTTTGGCTTCATCGGCACGTTTGTTGGCTTCTGTCACTTGCGCCACGGCATCTTGTTGTGCTTTTTGGATTTCTTGTTGCGCGCGTTCACGTGCTTTTTGCACTTCGTCAGCAGCCAATTTTTTAGCAGCATCGGCAGCTGCTTTTGAATCCGTAACTTGCTTTACGAGGTCATCTTGGATTTTTTTCATTTCATCAGTAGCGCGTTGTTTTGAAGCCACAACTTCGGCCAATATTTTAGCTTGTTCGTCTTCTGCACGTTTGCGCGCTTCGCCTACCTTTTGCGCTTGCTCTTGCGATATATCAGCAATGCTTTGCGATGCACGTTCTTTAGCAGCCGCAACTTCGTTTGCTTGGGCTGTTTTTTCTTTAGCAGCATTTTCTTTTATCTGACCGACAGCAGTTGCTTCTTGGTTTTTGGTTGCTTCAACGTTCGTTGCAGCACTCGTTTTTGCTTCTTCTACTTGCTTCGCAGCTTGATTTATTTGCTCCGATGCTTTCTTTTTACTTTCAATTACCGCCACAGCATTGGCTTCTTTTTCCTTTGCGGCATTTTCTTTTATTTCAGCAATTTCATTAGAGTTGTTTTGCGAAATCGTTGCTTTTTCTTCAGCACCTTTTCGTCGGGCTTCGGCAACCTCGAAGGCAATTTTTTCTTTTTCAATGACTGCATTTTCGCGTATTTGCGCTACTCTTTCAGCAGTTTCTTCTTGGGTTTGTAATATTTGTTGATTTGCAGTTTTCTTGGTTGTCACCACATCTTCAGCTGTTTTTTCACGTTCTTCTTTTGCTTTTTTACGTGCTTCTTCGATTACTTTTGCCGTTTCGTTTCGGATTCGGATTAGCTCCGCACCCGAAGTTTCGCGAGCAGAAGCAATTTCGTCTGTATATTGTTGCTTTGCGCCATCTAATTTTTCTTTGACAACTTTTAACTCTTTTGCAGCGTTTTCACGTGCGGTCGCGACTTCTTGTGCAGACGTGATTTTGGCTTTCTGAACCTCATCGGCTGCGTGTTGTTGGGCATCTTTTATCGATAAATTTATCTTTTCAATTTCAGAACCAGCTTTAGATCTTGCATCCACAACCGCTTGCGCTACTTCTTTCAGTGACTTTTGTATTTCTTCATCGGCTTTCTTACGAGCATTCAAAACCTCATTTGCAATTTCTATTTTTTTCTGATTTGAGGCTTCACGAGCTGCGCCTACTTCGGCTTGTATCGTTTGTTTTTCGAGATCGCCTTTTGTGCGCTCATTTACGATTTCGGCTTTTATTTTTTCTTTGGTTTCAAGTAATTGCTTTTTCAAATCAGCCAATTCTTGATCATTTAGTTGAGAAATATCTGCTACACGACGCACTTGATTGCTACCACCAGCTGCACCATCTTTCGGCGAAGGCGCACCAGTTGTCCCAGACGAAGGTGTTGGCCCACCACTCGTACTCGCCACTTCATTACTTTTGCCTTCTTTTACTTTCGATTTGTCCAGACTACTCAAAAAACAAGAAACTTGTGTCTTGAAATCGGTCTGACGATTTGGCATGATTGTCAATTTTATCATCTGATGCTTTGTATTATTTATGACATACACTGCGTTGATGGTATTGGAACTTAACCAGTTCAAGGCAGCCAAATCAAGGCCAAGCGTATTGATTCGGTATGGATTAGTTGGATCTTTAACGAGTTCGCCCATATTTGTAAAGCGAAATGTTTTACGTTCATTTTTTTCACTCAAAAAAACAATATCGTCTTCTTGATTGATTTCTTCTCCGCCTTTCGATACAATTTTGGCCATAATACCTTTATCATCATGGCTAAACTCTATCGAATAACTATAATTTCCCCTGACAATCAGGATCAAATCACTTGTTTTGACGACTGGTACGCCACCAACCATTTTGTTTACGACTATAAATGTACCGCAACCTTGCGCCTGCGCTGTCAATGATAAACATTGAAAAACAAGCAATGTCAATATTATTTTAATAAATTTCATAAAAGAGTATTGGGTTTTTGTAATTTTGATTTTTGTTATATGTTCTAAATCATTCAATTCAGAATACTATTTCGTAAAAGTAAGTACTTAAAGTTAATAAATAAAGTATATTTAAAAAAAAATTATATTATTAACTTATTACACCTTATATAATACAACGATTTTTTGAATATAAAGATACAATTTTAATTATTTTTTGTAAATATTTGCGTATCATCCAAGTAAAAAGTAAATTTGAATCTTTTAACCTTTTTAGTTTCAATAAGCAATAAACAATTGACAATAAGCAATGATATTCGGAAAATTTGCTTATTGCTTATTGCAAATTGTACTTAACATACAACAAAGTTAGGTAAATTCGCTTTTTCGATAAATGGCAAGTAATTACTATTTTTTTGATAATAAAAATAAGTTTTTCTACATTTATAAGACTTTAAAAAAGGCTTAATAGTTGCTTTAATATACTTTTTATTTTTAATAAAATGTTTTATAAAATAAAAATCACTTTCATATCGTTACAGTTTTGTGACAGTTTAAACCATACCAATCTTGTCTAAATATTTATCCACCTAATCTGGAAATATTTCTATTGTGGATTTCAAAATCGCTATTTACACTTTTACATACATCATAAACTTTTACAAAAATGAAAAAAAACAAATTGCTTATTTTATCATTCTTTTTGCTTTGCGCAACCTTTTCTTTTGCGCAACAAAAAGTAACCATCAGTGGCTACATTCGTGACGCTGAAACTGGCGAAGATTTGATTGCGGCGAGCATCGTCGATGTCAAATTATTACAAGGTGCAGTCACGAACACCTATGGTTTTTATTCCTTGACATTGCCGAAAGGTAAACGCAACATCAAATTTACATACATCGGTTATACCGAAAAAATAATGGAAATTGATTTTGATGCCGACAAACAGCTGAACATAAAGTTAGCACCAACCAACACACTGAAAGAAGTAGAAGTGATTGCGACGAAAGCTGAAAAAATTGAAGAAAAAACGCAAATGAGTACGATTGATGTGCCGATCGAGACCATAAAGCGGATTCCTGCGCTTTTGGGCGAAGTCGATGTCTTGAAGGCGATTCAGTTATTGCCAGGTGTGCAAAGTGGCGGCGAAGGTCAAAACGGCTTGTATGTTCGTGGTGGTAGTCCAGATCAAAACCTGATTTTGCTCGATGGCGTGCCTGTATATAATGCGTCGCACATCCTCGGTTTTTTCTCGGTTTTTAATGCCGATGCCATCAAAAACGTGACACTCGTAAAAGGTGGTTTTCCTGCTCGATACGGCGGCCGTCTGAGTTCGGTCATTGACATCAGTATGAAAGAAGGTAACAATCAAAAATTTCAGACTGAAGGTTCTATTGGCTTGATTTCGAGCAAAATTAGCATACAAGGCCCGATTTACAAGGATAAAACTTCATTTATTGTCAGCGCACGTAGAACATATCTTGATGTGTTGGCAGCACCTTTTGTTGCAGCGGCACAAGCTGGACAATCCGAAAAAGTCGGTATTGCCGCTTACTTTTATGACCTCAATGCAAAAGTAAACCACAAAATAAACGATAAACATCGCTTGTTTTTGAGCACCTATACTGGTAAAGACGTGTTGGCTTTTGACTTCAAAGATGTCAGTTCAAACGGAAATTATGACAAACTAAAATCTGGTACAAATTACGGAAATTTGACCTTGGCGGGTCGTTGGAATTGGCAAATTAAGAAGAATTTATTCGCCAACACAACCCTCACTTCAAGTAGATATGGTTTCAACTTTTTGACCAGTAGCGAATCAAAAGAAGGCAACAAAATTGATACTAATAGTGTTGCTTATCGTTCAGGTATCAATGATATAGGTGTGCGTTTTGACTTGGATTACGTGCCAAATCCAAACCATTATATCAGAACTGGTATCAATATCACGAACCACGTGTATAATCCAGGTGCATTACAACTCAAAATTGCTTTGGATAATACCAATTTCAATACGATATTAGGCTCTAAAAAAACGTATGGTCAAGAAGCGTCTATTTATATAGAAGACGATTTGAGATTCGGCGCTTTGAAAGCCAACATAGGTATTCATGCAAGTAGTTTTTTCGTCAATAAAGTTACTTATCCATCGATTCAACCGCGTATCGGACTCAATTATTTAGTCAATAATTCGGTGGCCATCAAGGCATCATTTGCGACCATGGCACAATTTATCAATCTATTGACCAACGAATCGTTGTCATTGCCAACTGACCTTTGGGTGCCTAGTACGGACAGAGTGAAGCCACAAAAATCGTGGCAAGTCGCTGTCGGCGCTGCCAAAACTTTTGGTGCTGGCTACGAGGTTTCATTCGAGGCTTATTATAAAGAAATGTCAAACGTTTTGTCTTACAAACCTGGTGCAAGTTTTTTAGGCTTCAGTACAGATTGGCAAGACAAAGTTGTGCAAGGTAAAGGCCAAACTTATGGTGCCGAATTTTTTATTCAGAAAAAAACTGGCAAATTTAACGGTTGGATTGGCTACACATTGGCTTGGAATTATCGCCAATTTGATGGCATCAATAATGGTGTAAAATATCCATTCAAATACGATAGACGACATGACGTAGATGTTGTGTTGAACTTTGATTTTAATAAAAAATGGTCAATCAGCACCGCATGGGTTTATGGTACTGGTAACGCCATTACGTTGCCAACGTCAAGTTATAAACTACCGCGCTCTTACAGTAGTTTCAGTTATTTACTTGACGTGGATCAAGGTTCTGAAAAAAATGCGTATCGCATGAATGCGTATCATAGATTCGATGTGAATATAGAATATCACAAAAAACACCGTCGCAATTGGGAAAGTACGCTTTCGTTTGGTGCATACAATGTCTATAATCGCAAAAATCCTTATTTTGTACGCGTTGCAAATGATTATGACCCAGTTACTCAAAAATCAAAAACATTGTATAAGCAAGTGAGTTTATTCGGGTTCATTATTCCAAGTATTGCTTACGGATTTAAGTTTTAGGAATAAATTGTCAGTTAGTCATTTTTTCAGTTAGTCATAGACAAAAATGACTTGAACAATTTTTAAGCAATTAATTTGAATTATTCTGTTCATTTGATTGTATTTTTCAACTAATTATTTAATCAATTATTTTAAAAGTCAAAAATAAAATCGTGTATAGTATTGATTATCAGCGACTAACTGACAAAAATGACTAACCGACAACATTGACTTATTACTTATTCAAAATAAAAATAAAATGAAACATATAATAAATAAAATCGGATTTATCGCTTTTATGGCACTTGGTTTTAGTGCTTGCGATGAAAATAGCTTTGAACAAGTGGTCTCGTACGAAATCCCAGAAGAAGAACCTCGCTTGGTCACTTACGCTGAATTTACGGACAAAGATTCTGTTTTGAGTGCTATGATAGGTAGAAGCCTAGGCATCAATTCTACTCGTCCAGATGACAAAATGGACAAAGCAAAAGTTGAATTATTTAAAAATAATAGCTTGATTATGGGTTTTGATCCCTTGCCAGACGGTTCAAATCCTTTTGATAAAGTTAGATATTATAATAACACAAAAAAGGCAACTAATATTTTTAATGACGATACTGACTATAAACTTGTAGTGACATATGCGCCTTACAAAACGATAGAATCCACGATTCGTCCACCTAAAAAAGTGGATATTACTGGCATTGAATACAATCCATTCAAATTTGTAAGTGGCGGCGGAGGTAAATCTGATGAGGTTTTGGTAGAGTTTTTAGATCCACCAGGCGAAAATTTTTATAAATTTTCTATTTCTATTGGTGTAAAAGACCCTTTTTCGAGTACTATCGAATATCAAGATCCATATATCCAAACTTCAACAGCTAGCAATGATATATTTGGTAGTGGCGATGCAGAATTGACGATTTCTGATGCAGCATTCAATGGCAAAAAATATAAGTTTAGATGTGGTTTAACGATTCAAAATATTGGTAGCTTTTTTGATCCTAAAACTGGTAATTTTGTTACGGGCGAAATAAAAGAAATGGTAGTAAAAATGACTTCTATATCGAAAGAAGCCTATTATTATGAAAAATCGGTGCAGCAATACGAAAATACACAAGGCAATCCGTTTGCAGAACCAACTCAAATAAATACGAATATGAAAAACGGTTTTGGCTTTTTTAGAATCGGTCGAGTATCGGAAAAGACCTTTAAGTTTTAGTACGTGATACGTGCGGCCAATTGGTAATTGGGCGTGATACGTGCGGCCAATTGGCAATTGGGCGTGATACGTGCGGCCAATTGGTAATTGGGCGTGATACGTTTGCAACACTTGATACGGCCAATTACCAATTGGCCGCACGACAACACTTAACACGGCCAATTACCAATTGGCCGCACGACAACACTTGATATGCCCAATTACCAATTGGCCACACGACAACACTTAACACGGCCAATTACCAATTGGCCGCACGTTTGGCCGCACGTTCGCACGTTTGGTCGCACAACATTTTTTCTCTATGTAGAAATGAAATCACTTTTCATTTGTTAATGAATAAGGATTTTTCGATAACGTACAAACCTTTTTATAACATTTTACGTCCTGTATAAAATCCATGATTTTATACAGGACTTTTTTTTACAAAACTTTCACTATGTTAATTCACTATTACAAACTACATTCATCAAACAAAAAAATGAAAAAAAACAAACTCTTATTTTTATCTTTTTTTATGCTTTTTGCGGCTTTTTCTTTTGCGCAACAAAAAGTAACCATTAGTGGCTATATCCGTGATGCAGATTCTGGCGAGGATTTGATAGCGGCGAGCGTCGTCGAAGTCAAATTGTTGCAAGGCGCAGTCACGAACACGTATGGTTTTTATTCTTTGACATTGCCAAAAGGCAAGCACAACATCAAATTCACGTATGTCGGCTACGCCGAAAAAACGATGGAAATTGATTTTGATAAAGACAAGCAGCTCAATATAAAATTGGAAGCGACCAAAACTTTGAATGAAGTGGAAGTCATCGCGACCAAAGCGGAAAAAATAGAAGAAAAAACGCAAATGAGTCAGATTGACATTCCGATTGAGACCATCAAGCGTATTCCTGCGCTCTTGGGCGAAGTCGATGTTTTGAAGGCGATTCAGTTGTTGCCAGGTGTGCAGAGTGGCGGCGAAGGTCAAAACGGCTTGTACGTTCGTGGTGGTAGTCCCGACCAAAACTTGATTTTGCTCGATGGTGTGCCTGTATATAATGCCTCGCACGTACTCGGTTTTTTCTCGGTTTTTAATGCCGATGCCATCAAAAACGTGACACTCGTAAAAGGCGGTTTTCCTGCTCGATACGGTGGCCGTTTGAGTTCGGTTATTGATATTAGTATGAAAGAAGGTAACAATCAGAAGTTTCAGACCGAAGGTTCTATTGGCTTGATTTCGAGCAAATTGAGTGTGCAAGGTCCGATTTATAAAGATAAAGTGTCGTTTATTGTGAGTGCGCGTAGAACTTACTTAGATGTATTGGCTGCACCTTTTATAGCACTTGCACAAGCAGCAAGTACGCAGAAAGTAGGCGTTACGGCATATTTTTATGATTTTAATGCAAAGGTAAATTATAAAATAAACGATAAACACCGTATCTTTTTGAGTAATTATTCAGGAAAAGACATTCTTGGTTTTGATACAAAAGATGTGCAAACGTCTGGCGAATACGACAAAATCAAGTCAGGTACAAATTATGGTAACCTCACGACTGCTTTGCGTTGGAATTGGCAAATAAAGAAAAATTTATTTGCGAACACAACCTTGACTTCGAGCAGATATAATTTCAACTTTTTGGCGGGCAATGAGTCTAAAAAAATAATAGATCCAAATGCGACAGATCCTGCATTACAATTCAAGATTGATACATCAAGTTTGATTTATAAATCTGGTATCAAAGATTTGGGCGCGCGTTTTGACTTAGATTTTGTACCCAATCCGAATCACTATATCAGAACTGGTGTTAGTTACACGAGTCACTCGTATAATCCTGGTGCATTACAAGTCAAAATTGTATTTGACAAATTAAAAGCCGATACAACATTAGGTACAAAAACGACTTTTGGCGAAGAAGTTTCCGCTTATTTTGAAGACGATTTGCGTATCGGGCCGCTAAAAGCAAATATTGGGCTTCATGCAAGTACATTTTTAGTCAATAAAAAAACATTCAATTCGCTACAACCGCGTATCGGACTCAATTATTTATTGAATAATTCGGTGGCCATCAAAGCGTCTTTTGCAACTATGGCTCAATTTATTAATTTATTGACGAACGAACAATTATCTTTGCCAACTGACCTTTGGGTGCCGAGTACGGACAGAGTAAAACCACAAACTTCATGGCAAGTTGCACTCGGTGCAGCCAAAACTTTTGGCGATGGCTACGAGTTTTCAATCGAAGGTTATTACAAAGAAATGAAAAACGTATTGTCATACAAACCTGGTTCAAACTTTTTGGGCATCAATACAGATTGGCAAGACAAAATCGTGCAAGGCAATGGTCAGACGTATGGCGCAGAGTTTTTTTTACAGAAAAAAACTGGCAAATTAAACGGTTGGATCGGCTACACATTGGCTTGGAATTTCCGTCAATTTGATGGCATCAATAATGGTGTAAAATATCCATTTAAGTACGATAGACGCCACGATATTGATGTGGTCATAAATTATGATTTTAATAAAAAATGGTCAATCAGTGGCGCGTTCGTGTATGGAACTGGAAACGCAATTACGTTACCAACTGTCAATTATCAAATTCCGACCATCTTTAATCAAGGATTTGGTAGAGGCGATTTCAACCAATTGTTAGACATCAATCAAGGTTCGGCCAAAAATGCGTATCGCATGAATCCGTATCACCGTTTAGATGTGAACGTGGAATACCACAAAAA
>JAYUJV010000185.1:0-9126 GCA_043764975.1 Saprospirales bacterium | reverse complement strand
AAAAAGTAGCTACAAGAGAAAATACTAAAGTTTTTACGCCAACTGACATCAAATATCCTGCGTTGTATGTGCGTTTACGCAATTGGCGCGACAACACTGCTGCCGAAAATGATGCTGAACAATACATGATTTTGCCCTCGCGCGCTTTGATGGATTTGGTGGAGTATTTACCTACTTCACTTGCCGAATTGGCAAGTATAAAAGGCATTGGCGTCGTGAAAGTAAGACAATTTGGTGCAGATATTGTCAAAATCATTACTCAATTTTGCGAAGAACAAGGCATCGTGAAAGCACAACTCAGTATTGCAGATCCAAAACCTGAAAAAAAACTATCGAAAACAGATACCAAAAAAGTTAGTTTAGACTTTTATAAAGAAGGTAAAACAATTGAAGACATTGCGACCGAACGCAGCCTTACCGTAAAAACCATCGAAGACCATTTGGCGCATTTTATACCAACTGGCGAGTTCGATATTTTTAGTTACATAGATAAAAAAGATGTCGATACGCTCGAAGAATTTTACAAAAAAGCGGAAAGCCAAAGCAGTACCGAAGCCAAAGTGTTTTTTGGAGAACAATATTCTTATAACCAAATAAAAATGGTACTGACGTACTTGAAAACTTTAAATCAAGCATAATTGCGACCAATTTTAAAATCGATACACATATATATAGTTGAGAATTAAGAGAATTAAGAGAATTAAAGTAATGAAGAAAATGAAAGAAATAAATTTAATTTTTTTCGTTAATTAAAAATTAAAATTCGATTCAAACCTTTACAATATATAATAAAAAGCACAACTTTGCGCTAATTTAATAACAAAATTGTTAAACCTTAATATTCGTATGAAAAATTATATTTTACTCTTGGTTTTTAGTTTTCTTTTTGCCAAGGCAAGCCATGCAAAAGATGGTTACGAAATAAAAATCAAACTTGATAATTATACCGAAAAGCAAGCTGTTTTGGGTTTTCATCTTGGCGACAAACAGTATATAAAAGATACTGCAACCATCGATAAAGATGGTTATTTTGTGTTCAAAAATGAGAAAGAAGAATTGCCAGGCGGTATTTATTTATTGATATTGTTACCCAAAAAAGAATATTTTCAAGTATTGGTCACAAAAGGCGAGCAGTATTTTTCGATGCAAACCAATGCTAAAGATCCTGTGCCATTCATGAAAGTAAAAGGCTCAAAAGACAACGAGTTGTTTTATAGTTATCTCAATTATCTGAATGATCAAAAGACGATTGGCGAAAAACTGAAGGCAGAAGCCAAACGCGATAGTGCAGACGCAACAAAGCGAAAAGCAATCGAAGCGAAAATTGATGATTTGGACAAAGAGGTAAAAAAATATCAATTCAATGTCGTTGAAAAAAATAAAAATACACTTTCGGCAGCCATCATAAAAGGCTCTTGGGATATTGATGTACCAAAATTTGAGGGAGATGAAAAAGAAGTACAACGCAAACGTTATTTTTACTACAAACGCCACTTTTTCGATAACATTGACCTCGGTGATGCACGTATGTTGCGCACGCCGTTGTTATTTAATCGCACCGATTATTACCTCAATAAATTGACGGTACAGTCGCCCGATAGTATCAACGAAGGCATCACGCGAATCATAGAATTGACGCGTCCAGCTGAGGAATCGTTTAAGTTTTATGTAACGCATTTGCTCAATTTTTATGCAAAATCGAATATCGTTGGTTTCGATGCCTGTTACGTATATACGGCGTTGAAATACTATAAATCTGGCGATGCAAAGTGGGTGGACAAGGAGCAAAACGACAAAATCGTAAAAAATGCAGAAGAACTCGAACCAATTTTGATTGGCAAAATTGCACCCGATTTGTTGATGCAAAAGAAAGACGGTACAAAGATTTCATTGTATGACATAAAAACACCTTATACAATTATGTTCTTTTGGGCGCCAGATTGTGGTCACTGTCAAAAGTCAATGCCAGCAGTGATGGAGTTTTATGAAAAATTCAAGAATCGTGGCGTAGAGATTTTTGCAGTTTGCAATAAAGTGACAGACAAAGTTCCTGAGTGTTGGAAATTCATAGAAGAAAAAGAACACATGAGTTGGATTAATGTCGTAGATCCATTTTTGCAGTCGAATTATATTACGCGTTATGATGTGAAAAGTACGCCACAAGTGTTCATTTTAGATAAAAATCATAAAATAATATCGAAGCGTATCGGCGCAGAACAACTAGGCGAAGTCATGGACGAAATCATGAAAGTTGATGCCGAACTCTTGAAACAAGAGATGGAAAAAATGAAAAAATAACAAAATACTTTCGTAAAAAAAAGCTAAAATTGCCTTGCAGTTTTAGCTTTTTTTTATTATATTAATATTTTTATTTTATAAATATGATATTAAAAATTTTGTATTATTATATAAATCAATAATTTATGTTTTTAATGAATTAAAAGAGCAATACAAAATATCATTTTTTTGAAAAAAAAGAGACAAAATATAATATAATTTCAGAAAAATATTTAATTTTAGGTTCAAATTCATTTCTAACACAAAACATAAACTAGCACACTATGGTACACGAAGACTATCTGTTTTGTAGCGAGTATGCAGGTAAACCTGCACACGCCACAGAATCAGGCTTTGTTGCTTTCCAAGATGCGGAGAGCAAGTTAAACTTTTTTGCTTTAACAGACGAAGAGGGCGTCTTGTTAAAAAGTGAAGGATATCCACAAGAAGCATCACGCGAAAATGGAATCCAGTCAGTTATCAAAAATCGCGTGAATCGTGATTTTTATTCAGTAAAACAATACGAAAACGGCAGTTGGTATTTAAGTTTGCGCGCAGGTAATCACCGCGAAATCGCTCGCTCTTGCCATTTTGAAACCGAAGCAGCAGCTTTGGCTTCAATCTCTCACATGACTGGTGAAACTAAACGTGTAAAAGCAATGGCAGTTGCTTCACCTACTACATCAACTGATGGCGATGGCGATGCAGGTCGTTATGAAGACGATTACTTAAATTGTGATCAATATTCTGGCCATGGCGATGTAGATGCGAATGGCTTTACGCGTTGGCAACACGCCAATGGTGAATATTATTTCACATGGCACAATGAAGACGGTTCTACCAAAATGCGTTCTGAAGGTTACCCAACCACATCGGCTCGTGACAATGGTATGGACTCAGTAATGCGTAACCGCGATAACGAAGCGCGTTACTCAATCGAAGAAAAAATGGGTCACTATTTCTTAGTACTCAAAGCAGGTAATCATCAAGAGATTGCGCGTTCTTGTGGTACAACCGACAAGGCTTCATTAATTTTACCAGGTGCAGTTGCAGCAGCAGCAGTTGCAGCAGTATCAATCGAAACACCTAAGGTAGAAGTTGCAGAGCCAGAGGTAGAAATAGCAGCAGTAGCAGCTACAATCGCATCAGTAGCAATCGAAACGCCAAAAGTTGAAGTAGCAGCTCCAGTTGTGGCAGCGGTTGCGGCGGTTGCAGCAGCAGTTGTGGTAGAAACTCCAAAAGTAGAAGCACCAGCGCCAACAGTTGTCATCGAAAAAGATAAGGAAGATGATTACATGGCTTGCGAAGACTATAAAGGGAAAGGTGGTAAAGACCACAACGGCATCACTAAATTTAAGGGTGCTGATGGTCAATACTATTTCACTATTTATGATAATGACGGTAAAGTACAATTGCGTTCGGAAGGTTTCAAGACTGAAGCTGACTTGAAAGTAGAGTATGATATGGTTGTGAAATTCAGAAATGACAAAAATCGTTATACAGTCGTTGAGAAAAATGGCTACCGTATGCGTATCTTGAAAACACCTGAAGGCCGCGAAATTGGTCGCTCTTGCTTAGAAAAAATCGCAGCACCAGTTGTAGCAGCAGCTCCAGTAGTAGCAGCGGCAGTTGCGGCGGCGGCAGTAGTTGCAGCTAAAGTTGAAGTACCAAAGGTAGAAATACCAGCAGTTGCCTTGCCAGAAGTGGAAGCAGCAGCAGGTTGGTTCAAATGGTGGATGTTATTGCCATTGTTGTTGTTACCATTGTTGTATTTCTTATGCAATAAGCCAGAGGTTAAAGTTGCTGCAACGCCAGCAGTTGTTGTACCAAAGGTAGATGTACCTGTACCTGCAACACCAGCACCAGCAGTAGTAGAAAGTTGTGATATTCGTTGGATATTCTTCGATTTTGACAAATCTGACTTGAGAGCAGCTTCAAAAGCAGAATTGGATAAATTGGCTGGTATTTTGAAAGATCACAAAGATTATGTAGGTGTAATCACAGCGCACACAGACTCTAAAGGTTCTGATGAGTACAACATGAAGTTGTCTGATCGTCGTGCAAAAGCAGCAAGAGCTTATTTGGCAACAAAAGGCATCGAAGGCGCACGCGTAAAATCAACTTTTGAAGGTAAGAAAAATTCATTTACTGACAATGACGAAGCAGATACAAAGCGTCAATACAACCGTCGTGTTGAGTTGAACGTACAAGATGCAAAAGGTAAAGATGTTTGTAAATCAATTGCACCTGACGTAAAGTAATCAAATTCAAAACGTTCGTTTTATATAAAGCCTTCTCTCGGTCTTCGGATTGAGAGAAGGTTTTTTTTTGAGCCCCATCCCAACCTTCCCCAAAAGGGAAGGAGTAAAAAGAGGGACTTTCTAACTTAGAGTAAAACTTAGATTAAAATGTTTTATTTTTAATCTCAAAATGTTTGATTATTTTCAATAAATTGGAATAAAAACACTGTACATAACACTTTTTGTGACACCATTTTATAGGGTTTAAATGTTAAAGTTTTAATAATTTGAAATTAATTTTTAATTTAATATATAGTTCAATTTATTAATAATCAATGAGTTATGAATATTTTAATGTTTCATAAAAATAAAATATATAAAGTATTTTAAAAATATGAGTTGATATATTCAAAAATTATTGTACATTTGTAACATATTTCTTATTTCCCAAAGTAAGAGATTGTTTTTTCCTGTTTATATTATTAACCAAAACCGACACATTCCCATGGCAGCAACAACACTCTGTCCTACGTGTACCCCATTTCCATTATTTGCCCAAATTGGGTTAATTCGTCATTTTCATCGATCGACACCTTTATCGTTTATTAGCAATTAATCTTTGACACAGCGTCATTGGTTCTTTTGTCTTTGCGTTTCGTTATGCCTGTATTTTATACAAAGCATTTAACGCGGCACGTCAAAGCTGCTGAATCCCTATATCTAATTTTCAACAAATTTTAATATTTAATCATTTATAAAATAATGATTATCAATGTATTGTGTAAAAAAATAAATTAACCATTACTTATTCAACAATTTTTCCATGAACCGGACACTTACTACACTAATCCCCCAAAGCGAAAGCACGTCTTTACTGTTCAGATTTCTGATAAAAGCAGTTATCGTAATTAGCCTATTTATTACGTTTTGTGTGCGAGCTAAAGCTCAAAATCCTGGCCCTTGCGTAAACATGACTTGTTTTTCAAGCATTCAAGTTTCATTAGATCAATCTGGAAAGGCGTATGTCAATCCAGGTATGGTCGTTTCGGGTCCACTCAATTGCCCACCAATCGGTTGGATCGGTTGGATTAATCCTCAAACGAGCCTTCCATTACCTTCGCCAACTGGTGCAGGAGAATACAATTACGCGGATTGTAGCATGATTGGTAAAACAAATACCATTATGTTTAAGCACAATTATGGCCCAACTTGCAACACGATTGTGAAAGTGGAAGATAAATTACCGCCACAGATTCAGTGTAAAGATGTCACTATCAGCTGTTTAGATGCCGTGAATGTGCCACCTCCAGTTATTACAGACAACTGTACATCAAATCCGACAGTCACTTTTACCGAAAATTTCACGTTGCTGCCTTGTGGTCAAACTGGCTTTCAAGCTGGAAATGCAACAACAGCTTGGTCGGTTATGCAAAAAAACAATAGCAACGGTACGGTAAACACACAAGGCGCTCCTAATTCAGTTACGATTGTGGGTGCAAAAGCCTTGACGTTTTCTACTATGCCGCGATATGTAACTGCCTACGTTGCTACTTCACTAACTTTCGGAACAGTTTGTTTCGATTGGATGGTCACTGGCGGTAGTCCAGCAATTGATGTTTTGTATTTTTCAATCAATGACTCTTGTGTTCAGTTATCAAAAACAGGCTTAATGAGTGGAAAATACACAAGTTTGAACATCAAACCAGGCGATATGATCAAGTTTGAAGTAACTTCAGACGGTGATTATAACTTTCCGACTGCAAAAATTAGCAATTTTGTATTCAATTCTACCATGACGGGTTATTATACTCGTGTTTGGACTGCGACAGACGCGTATGGTAACAGTGCCAATTGCACGCAGAAAATATATGTTAAAAAGCCAACTTTTAAAAACGTATTTTTTCCAAAAAACTATAACGATGTAGATAAACCAGTGTTGGCTTGTGGCGCAAGTACAGACCCCAAAGATACAGGTTGGCCGCTCATCGATGACGACGGAAATTTGAATACCACAAACGACCAACACGTCATCACAGGTAGTATTCAGGGTTGTATAAAAGCAACTTACGTAGATCAGGTATTACCGACTTGCCCAGGTGGAAAGACGATTATTAGAACTTGGACAGCCGTTGAAGTTTGTGGAAGTGGCGTTGCAACAGGTACACAAATTATAAAAGTATATGACAAAGTAGCACCAATTATCTCATGTCCACCGAATGTTACGGTGAGTACAAACGGTCTCAATTGTGCAGGTTCGGTTACGCTCGATCAACCAACTGCTTCAGATAATTGCTCAGGCATTGCGACTATAACAGCCAGTTCTCCTTTCGGAAATGGTTTTGGCCCTTTCAATAATGTTCCAGCTGGAACTACGATTGTGAAGTATATCGCAACCGACGGTTGTGGCAATACGGCATCATGTACGATGACGGTTACGGTTAAAGACATTGTGCCGCCAGTACCAGTTGCAGTTGCAAAATTAAATGTTTCATTGACACTTGGTGGTCAAGCAACAGTAAGCGTAAACTCAATCGACCAAGGTTCAGTGGACAATTGCTGTTTGGATAAAAAAGAAATTCGCAGAATGGACGAACCAAATGCACCATTTGGTCAAACCATAAAATTGACTTGTGCCGACGTTGGAAAAGTTGTGATGGTTATTTTGAAAGTAACGGATTGCGCTGGCAATACCAATACTGGTATGTCAGAAATTTGCGCACAAGACAAATTACCACCAAACTTTATCTCTTGTCCGCAGAACGTAACTGTGAATTGTGGTACAAATACAGACAATTTAACTTCATTTGGCGCGCCAAATGTTGTCGATAACTGTAATTTTACTTTATTATACGAAGAAAATAAGAACATAAACGGTATGTGCGGCATCGGCACGATCGAACGCAAATGGACAGCAACCGACAATGGCGGTTTGTCAGCAACTTGTGTGCAAATCATAACCGTTGCTAACTCAACGCCTTGGAATACCTCGAATTCTAAAATTGTTTGGCCACAAGATTACAAGGCTTTGGCATGTAGCAGTACAGGAACTGGCTTGAATCCAGACCAATTGTCTTTCCCTTATAATCAGCCTTCATTTAAAGATGTCGCTTGCGGTTCTCCAGTAGCGAACTTTTCGGATCAAGTATTCACGACGGGTTTAAATTCAACTGCTGGTTGTTTCAAAATATTGCGTACTTGGACAGTCATTGACTGGTGTAGTCACAAACCAAATATTTCTGCAACCATAGGAAAATGGACGTATATTCAATCTATTGATGTAGTGGACAATCAAGTGCCAGACTTGAAAACACCAAAAGATACTTTGATATTGGCGCAAGACAAGACTTGTGGTTCTACTTTCGTAAAATTACCTTTGTCAACCGCTACGGATTGCTCGCCGAATGTATCCATTACGAATACATTCAACAATGGTGGTGCAGATGCCAGTGGAACTTATCCTTACGGAACGACGACCGTGAAGTATTTTGCAAAAGACAACTGTGGAAATGTAACGGCTAAAGAAATAAAAGTAACCGTAAAAGACGGTAAAAAACCAACGCCAGTTTGTAAAGTTGGCTTGAGTACTACATTTATGGCCATGAACGGAACTGGTATGGCGATGTTCGGCCCTAAATTGTTTGATGCAGGTAGTTATGACAATTGTACATTAAATTCAAAACTCAAATTTAGTTTTTCTGCGAACGTAGCAGACACCATCAAAATGTACCCTTGCGACAGTATCGGTTATCGAAAAATCCAACTTTGGGCAACGGATGAAAGCGGCAACAAGGATTTTTGTACCACTTTTATGATTATAGATGACAATAGTTTGCTTTGCAAAACGACTGCTGTACAAATGGCAAACGTAGCTGGCGAAGTCATGACGGAGAAAAAAGATATGGTTAATCATGTGATGATAAAAGCAAGTGCGCAGTCAATCATACCGATTTATACGAACTCAAGTGGTAAATTTTTGTTCACGAGCTTGCCTTTGGGTAATAATTTAAAAATTTGGGCTGAAAAAGATACAAACCCACGCAATGGCGTGAGTACTTACGATTTGTACTTGATTCAGCGACACATACTTGGTAGTCAACCGTTTACGAGTCCGTACCAATGGATTGCTGGTGATGTGAACAAGAGTGGCGCACTGACAACTTCGGATTTGACGGAGTTACGTAAAGTTATTTTGAACCAATTGCCTACATTTACGAACAACACGTCGTGGAGATTCGTGGATATGGCTTACAAGTTCAAAAACGCAAATCCATTGACAGATCCGTTCCCAGAATCTATCAATATTGCAAGCGGAAGTCCTACGATTACGAACAAGGATTTCGTAGCCGTAAAGATTGGTGATGTAAGCGGAAACGCTTCTCCAGTAGGTATTGCGACGAACGAAGCCTTACCGCGTAGTTCAGCTTCGATGTCGATTTTGCTAGCAGATAAACTGTTAAAAGCAGGCGAAACGGTAACGATTCCAATGAAAGTTTCGGGTTTTGAAGACCTCGCAGGTATGCAATTGACTTACGAATTTGATGTACACTCGTTACAATTCACAGGTTTAGAAAAAGGTAAATTGACTAACGTCAATGATCAAAATTTTGGA
>JAYUJV010000184.1:0-1177 GCA_043764975.1 Saprospirales bacterium | reverse complement strand
CGTATGTAGCGGTCGGGATTCCGTATCTTTTTATCTTGTTCGGCACAACTAATTTTGTGGAAGTGATGCAGACCAATCCGCAGGCTTACGAAAGTTTGAAATATTTATGTGCGCTGGCATTGTTGGGAACCGTTATCGCCAATGCGCTTTTTATACACCTAATCCAGCAGACCAACCCCTTATTTGGCTCGTCCGTCACTTATATTATGCCGATTGTGTCTATCGTATTGGGTGCAAAAGACCATGAAAGTATTTCTATTTATCACTTTATAGGCATGGCGTTGATTTTGCTTGGCGTATATATTACGAATCGAAAGTATAGTCAAAGTGCGCTAAGTGCGGCCAACCGTTGATTGGGTAAGTACAAAGTGTAATACGTTCAATTATCAATTGACCGCACGATAGCTTGTTCTATATTTTTTTAATTTCTTTCATTTTTTTAATTTCCTTAATTTCAAACCATGTTAACGGCAGTTTCACCAATTGATGGTCGCTATGCGCGACAAACCAAGGCTTTGAGCGAATATTTTTCGGAATATGCCCTCATCAAGTATCGAGTATTTGTTGAGATACAGTATTTTATAGCCCTCGTGAATCACCCGATAAAACAATTGGCAGCCTTCGATGACGACCAAATAGAGGCACTCAATGCCTTGTTTGAGCAATTCGATGTCAGCGATGCACAACGTATAAAAGACATCGAAAAAACGACAAACCACGATGTAAAAGCGGTCGAATATTACCTAAAAGAAAAATTTGACGCACTCAATATCAGCGAGTATAAGGAATTTATACATTTTGGATTGACCTCTCAAGACATCAACAATACGGCGATTCCGCTTTCGCTAAAACACTTTGTGGAGCGTGAATATTTGCCGATGCTACAATCCCTACGCGAACAACTTTTCGACATCGCCAACGCTTACGCGCACGTGCCGATGCTAGCACGCACGCATGGACAACCTGCGTCGCCTACGAAGCTCGGAAAAGAATTTATGGTATTCGTAGAAAGGCTTGATAATCAGATATTTATATTAAAAAATACAAAATTATACGCTAAGTTTGGTGGCGCAACTGGCAACTTTAATGCGCACCATGTCGCTTATCCAGATGTAGATTGGCCTTTGTTTGGCAATCATTTTGTACAAGAATATCTTGGTTTATCGCGCCATCAGCA
>JAYUJV010000183.1:0-3297 GCA_043764975.1 Saprospirales bacterium | reverse complement strand
ATTTTTAATAAAGATGCCAACGGTCAATACATCATCGACAACCGCGACCAACTGAGTTCGCTCGGACAAAGCGACTGGACTGGCGATTATGCCAATACGTTATTCACGCTCGCCAAGCAGTCGCCATACGAAGAAGGCGATGTATATGTATGCGGCCGATTCAGCGATTATTTGCCATATTCGGAATGTAAAATGGAATATGACGACAATAAACACGCTTATTTTGCATTAATGCCGCTCAAACAGGGTTATTATAATTATAAATACGCGATTCTTGGAAAAGATAAAAAAAAGTTGCTAACTTCGTCAATTGATGGCGATTGGTACGAAACCGAAAACGATTATACCATCTTGATTTATTATCACCCCATCGGCACTCGATACGATCAGTTGATTGGCGTTGGCAATATGAATACGCTTACTTTTTAAGGGAATCGAGAGTCGAAAGTCGTGAATCGAAAGAAAACGTGAGTCGTGAGAGAAATTGCTATTCGCAATTTTTGTCGTGAGTCGTGAGAAAGTGTATGGCAAAATCGTGAGTCGTGAGAGAAATTGCTAGTCGCAATTTTGGTCGTGAGTTGTGAGAAAGTGTGTGGCAAAATCGTGAATCGTGAGAGAAATTGCTAATCGCAATTTTTGTCGTGAGTCGTGAGAACTACGATAGCTAATCGAGCGTTTGACGTTTCGTTCTCACGACTCACGACTTACGACTCACGATTTTCGAGCGTCGTGAGAACTGCGATAGCTAATCAAGCGTTTGCCGTTTCGTTCTCACGACTCACGGCTCACGATTTTCGAGCGTCGTGAGAACTGCGATAGCTAATCGAGCGTTTGCCGTTTCGTTCTCACGACTCACGGCTCACGATTTTCGAGTGTCGAGAGTTAAAAAACGATCTAGGCTTTTGTTTTTTGAATATCACAATTAATTAAAATGGGGAAACAAGAATTTATACAAGCACTTCAAGACAGATGTCCAATTTCAGAAGCCTCAGCACAGGAGTTGTTGGCGTGTGCTGTCGATTTTTCGTTTGCACGCAATCAAATCATTCTTAATGAAGGAGAAGTGTCTGGTTATATGTATTTTATAAAGAAAGGCGCTGTCCGAATTTTTTATTCTAAACATGGTAAGGAAGTGACCGAATGGTTGGCGTTGGAGCAATCTTTCTTTTTATCAATTGCTAGTTTTTATCGTCGAACGCCAAGTCATTTGACCATACAAGCCTTAGAGTCATGCGAAATTATTGCTTTGCCACACGATGCATTCATGCAGCTTTCGGCAAAATACCACGACATCGAAACCTTGCATCGTACCTTAATTACGTATGCGCTGTTACTTTCGCAAGACCGTATGGATAGTATTCAGTTTGAATCCGCACAGCAGCGTTATGAAAATTTGGTGCAAATGCAGCCTAATTTTATACAACGTTTTCCGCTGACATACATCGCTTCGTTTTTGGGGATTACGTTGGAGACTTTGAGTAGGGTTAGAAGTGGCCCACCTAAATCCTTAGCCCCATCCCAACCTTCCCCAAAGGGGAAGGAGTAAAAGGGAGGACTTGAAAACGTAGGTCCTCCTAAATCCTCCTGAAGGAGGACTTGAAAACGTAGGGTACTTTATAAGATTGATTTTAACGTGCATGTAACAAAAAAAGGTTTTCAGACGATGTCTGAAAACCTTTTTTATTATAATTATTGAAAATAAAAGCTAAATAAGCATCGCGTTTTTCGATTTTCGGTTTCTTACGACTCACGATTTGTAACTCACGTTTTCTTTCGATTTTCGACTCTCGACTCTCGATTTTGAACTTTCGATTCCCCACAATTCCCAAAAACTATTCCTCTTCAAAGGCTTCTTCCATATTTTCCATCAATGAACCTTCGCGCATTTCGCGTGCTTGATCTTGTGCTTTTTGGTTCATTTCTAAAAACTCGTCCATACTTACTGGTTGTTCTGTTACAGAAACTTTTGAAAGCATATCGGCAAAAACTTTATCGAACATCAATTCTTCGGCCATTTCTTGCGTCTGCGCTTGATATTTTTTATCGTTCAAGAAGTTTTGGGCAATTGATGTGATGATACCGTCGTCAAAACCTGCGCCACCATACATTTTTGAGATTTTGGCTTTGTAACCATCAAGCATTTCGCCTTGTGTCAAGGTCAATTCGTTGTCTTGTATGACCTTATCGCGGATTAATGTCCAACGCATATTTGATGCAAAACGCTCGTAATCTTTAGCAATTACTTCGTCTGTATTTTTATCGTTACTTACTTTCAACCAACGTTTCAAGAACTCATCCGGCAAAGGCATTTTGTTTTGTTCGATCACGATTTCTTGTAAATCCCTGTAAGTCAAGGCAATAGCGTGAGGTGAGTAGAATTTTTTGAAGTCATCCACGATATACGTTTTTGCTTCTTCAACTGTTTTCACTTCTGGACCAAATGCTGTTGCAAAGGCTTCTTCGTTTGCCACCGCAACTTCTTGGCGGTTGATTTCTTTTATCGTAAGGTTAAATTGAGTGCCAACGGTTTGATCATTTTCGATGCCGAGCATATATTTTTTTACAAATTCTGCATCACGATCTACTTCAAGTTCAAATACATTCCAGATGATAGATTCGCCAGATTTCATGTTCAAAAACTCAGCGCGAGCTTCGTTTGTCATGTCATTGACGAGCATCGAAAATTCTTTTTCAAGACTACCATCAACCTCAGTTGCAGTCAATAACAAACGGTCGCCTTTTTTTATAGCACCTTCTACGAGTTCTGTTTTTGCAGTACGTTGCACGATGGCTTCGAGTTGCTCATCGATCATTTCGTCAGTGATTTGTGGCGAGTATTTCGTTATTTTAGTATCGTGCGTTAGGCCATTGATGTCGAAAGTAGGCGAAAGTCCGATGTCGAACTTGAACACAAAATCAGGAATAGCAGATGCGTTGAAAGACAAACTCGGCGTATCTTCAGAAGGGATTGGCTGACCCAATAAATCCAAATTCGCTTCTTTGAGATGTGCATTCACTTCATTTTGCATCATGTTGTTCACGATGTCCACCAAAATATCTTGACCATACATTTTTTGAACAAAAGAATCAGGCGCTTTGCCTTGGCGGAAGCCTTTTATGCTAGCTTTTGCCTTAAAACGGGCAAGTTCAGATTTGAATTTTGCTTGTACTTCACTTTTCGCAAGTGTAAGCGTAAGGGTTTCCATAAGAGGTGCAGTAGCTTCTCTATTGATTGTCGGCATCTGTTGTGCGTATTATTAAGTTAAAAATTGAAAAGTTTTCTCGATCAGAAAGCAA
>JAYUJV010000182.1:0-1182 GCA_043764975.1 Saprospirales bacterium | reverse complement strand
AAACCATTATTTTTTCACCTTCGTCAAACTCCAAATAATCGTAATAATCGCCGCCGACCGTAAAGTGAGGCATATATATAGCATCTACTTCGAGGGTTTCGTCACCGTCGGGTAATCTCGGTATCAATGTATGTTGCATTTCGCCTGCAAGGTGCAACTCGTGGTTTATTTTTTCTTGCTCAAGCTGACTTTTAAACATTCGTTTATTCTCAATCGCCACCGCTATTATATTCGTGATGGTCGTGATGAATTGTACTTTACTATACAAATCTTCTTGCTTATCATAACCGCCTATAAAAGCATAAGCAATTGGAACGTATTTGTGCAAAACAGGAATCACGACATCGAATTTGCAAATCAAAGGATGATTTTTTTCTGAAACTTGTCGCGTAGTATTATAATTGGCTAAAAAAGCCGAAATATCAATTTCCGACAAATTGGCAGGAATCCCAATCTGAGAAGCACAATACCAAATGCCTTGCGATGAGCGTACATAAAGTGCCATTTTTTTCACGCCCATTTCCCAACTCAAAAATCGTTGATACATCTCGAACAACTCCTGCGTTTTCACATTGCCATTGATGGCCTGCGTGATGGACAATAAACTGTTCATCTGCAACTTTTGTAAGTTCAGTTCGCGTTCCAGTTTATCGTACTTGCCAAGTTGGTCTCTTATGTTATCAAAATTCTCCAAATTCGTGTTTGGTTTAAAGTTAGTCAATATTGTCAGTTAGTAAAGTGCGGCCAATTGGTAATTGGACGACAATACTTTTGCATATTTGCAATACGTTATACGTCCAATTACCAATTGGCCGCACGCCCTACTCCACCTGCTTCACATCCAACGCATCACGAAGGCCGTTGCCGAGCATATTAAATGCCAAAACGAGCAACATGATGGCAAAAGCGGGAATCAAAGCAATAACTGGTTTTCCACTAATAGCGTAACCGTAATTTTCATTTAGCATTGTTCCCCATGAAGGCATTGGTGCGCGAATCCCGAAACCGAGATAACTCAAACCTGCTTCGAGCAAGATGGCTGTCGCAAAATTTGAAGCAGCTACGACCATCACTGGGCCTAAAATATTAGGTAAAATGTGTTTTAATAAAATACGCCACGTCGAAAAACCAAAACTTTGCGCGGCTTCTATATATTGCACTTCGCGAAGGCTCATCACTTGT
>JAYUJV010000181.1:0-3303 GCA_043764975.1 Saprospirales bacterium | reverse complement strand
GCGCGAAAATACAGCGTGGCAGTATATCCGACCCTGATTTTTTTGGATAGCGATGGCAACGTCGTTCACCGCGACGCAGGTTATTTAGATGCCAAAGCCTTCATGGAATTGGCCAAAATTGCGACCAACAATGATACAAATCTTTCTTCTTTCGAGCAGCGTTTCAAAGCAGGTGATCGAGAACCACAATTTTTGTTCAAATATATGCAAATGCGCTACAAAATGGCAGACAATAGCCACGATGAAGTTGCGCAAGCATTTCTGAAAACTCAACCCGATTGGAATAGCGAAGTCGGTTCGCGAACTATTTTACAATTCATAGAAAGCCCATCGAGCGAAGGATTTAATTATTTATTAAAAAATAAAGAAACTTTTGTTCAAAAATACGGCATCACGGACGTGATGAGCAAGATAGAACAAGTAGTGACTGCGGAGTTAAATACAGGTTTTTATAAGACGCCAACCGTAAATATGGATAGCCTATTGGCACGTATTTATCCCGAACAACAAGTTCGCCTTTCTAAGGCTTATGCCATTACGTATGCGTTCAAAAACAACAATCCAAGACAATATATTGCTGCCGCAAATGAGTATTTGCAACAATTTCCGCCAGATGATCCTGCGGTTTATGACGATGTGGCGTTGCGACTCATAAAGCTATCGCCTCGTCGAAAAATGGTAAAACAAGCCGAAAAATGGATAGAACTAGCGAATAAAAAAGAAGTCTTGTACGAAAATTACTTGACGCTTGCGCAAATATATGACCTTCGCGGCAAGCGACGTTGTATGCGCGAAGCCGCAACGAAAGCCATCGAAATCGGCAAAGCAGCCAAACAAGACGTGAGTGCCGCCGAACGATTTTTGACCAACAAACCGCAATGATGACCTGGAATAGCGCCTTGCAAGGTTTTTCGAGTTATTTGCGTTTGGAGCGCGCGCTTTCGGCCAATTCTATACAGGCATATATACATGATGTCAAAAAACTAATCGAGTTTTTGAACATCATTGGCGTAGAAGTGCAACCGCAACACGTCACGACCACGCAACTGCAACAGTTCGTGGCGTACATCGCGCAACTCGGTGTAGAGCCGACTTCGCAAGCGCGTTTTATATCAGGCTTGAAGACTTTTTATAAATATCTGCTCGTAGAAGACATCATCAATGACGATCCGACTGCGCTACTCGATGCACCTAAATTGAGCCGTAAAATTCCGCAAGTGTTGAGTTACGACGAGGTGCAATTGCTGCTTTCGGTCATTGACCTCAGCGAGCCGCAAGGCACACGCAACCGAGCTATGATCGAAACTTTATATGCAAGCGGTTTGCGTGTCAGCGAATTGATAGACCTTCGTTTGTCGAATATGTTTTTGGATATTGGCTTCATCCGCGTAATTGGCAAAGGCAACAAAGAGCGCCTTGTGCCAATCGGAGAAGATGCCATAAAACATATTTTATTTTATATAAAAAATGTTCGTAATCAACAAGTTATAGCGAAAGACAATGAAAATTTTGTGTTTCTCAATCGCCGTGGAAAAAAGCTAACGCGCGTCATGGTTTTTCTGATTATAAAAGAATTGGCCGAAATTGCAGGCATCAAAAAAGACGTGAGTCCACATACTTTCCGACATTCGTTCGCAACACATTTGCTAGAAGGCGGCGCGGATTTGAAGGCCATACAAGATATGCTCGGCCACGAATCCATCACGACCACCGAAATATACACGCACCTCGATAAGGATTATCTTCGCGAAACCGTCTTGATGTTTCACCCCATGAATCGTAGAAAAGTAGTAGAAAAAGAGGCGTGAGTTGAGTTGTTTTTTTAATTTTGGCATTAGCCGAAAAAATAATAGCATCTAAATTTAGTGCATTCATCTTTTCAATTTGCAATGGACAATAAACAATAAAAAGAATTACTTTCGACAAAAATTTGCTTATTGCTTATTGCAAATCCATACTGAAAACCAAACTACAATTGTATAAAACCCAAACTTATCCATAAAAATTCTCCTTCATAAAACCTAACCAAAATGAAACATCTAAAACAGTATTCGTTTATTTTCTTGCTTTTCATCGCTGCATTGAGCCAGTTGAGTTGTAAAAAGAACAACGCACAAGTTATACCTTCGTTTTATTATTTCAAAACCACTGGCAGTTACAAAGATTATGAAGTTCAGCTTTCAAAAGACTTTCCGAAACATCGGATTTATCAAAAAATATTGGATATTGGCGAAATGCTCGAACCATTGGCCATCAACGATGTGGTGTGTGGCGATGTTGAAAATGTAGAAGTTGTGCCAACCGTTTTTATCAAAAACAATGCGTTTAGCAATCCTGATTCTGTCGAAATCACTAAATTGGCGCAACGAATTGTAAAAAACTTGAAAGGAAAACCAAAAGAATTACAGATAGATTGCGATTGGACTTCGTCCACGAAGGACAATTATTTTTACTTTTTGCTTATGGTCAAAAAAGCAAATCCTGTATTGACTTTGAGCGCTACCATACGTTTATATCCGTTCAAATACAAGGAAAAAATGGGTATTCCGCCAGTAGATCGCGGAATGTTGATGGTTTATAATGTCAGTAAAATGAACGATGTGGCGACGCCAAATGCTATTTTGGATTTTGAAGAAGCCGAAAAGTACATCAAAGGCGGCTCGTATCCGCTTCCATTGGATTTGGCTTTACCGATTTTTTCGCAAGGCGTTGTGTTTAGAGATAACAAAATGATTGCTTTGCTCAAAGAGTTTGATGGCGCGATGGCCAATACGCAAACTTACCTCCAAAAATCGAAAGACAATCGTTATGCTTTTGTGGCCGATACTGTCGTGGCAGGACATTTTTTTCGCGTCGGCGACTTGCTTCGTACAGAAGATATTAGCAACGAAACATTAGAAAAAACGGCAAAACTAGTCAGTAAAAATATAGCCCTCAACGGCCCATTTCATGTTGCCTTTTATCATCTCGACGATGCTACTTTAAAGAAATACGATGCGAAGATTATGAATACCGTTTTTCGACAATTTTAAGCAAAAAACACTCTTTTTTCTAAAAGTTTGCCACTACGATGGCAAGTCCCTCCGTTTTACTCCTTCCCTTTTGGGGAAGGTTGGGATGGGGCTAGATTTAGGGAGGCCTCTAATAAAAAAGCTATCTACACACACTGTATAGATAGCTTTTTTTACTATAATCAATTGATTATCAATTAATTAAATTTTAATTATCGTCGTTGCCTTTACGTTTTGCCTTAGCACGTTTCAAAATTTCTTGACGAAATTCTTTTTCTGCTTCTTGCAAAAT
>JAYUJV010000180.1:0-1183 GCA_043764975.1 Saprospirales bacterium | reverse complement strand
CAAGGCAGACGTAAAAAGCGTACGTGCCGAAATAGACATCGCACAAGCCGAAACCTTGAATGTTGCCTTCATGCGTCGCTTGATGGAGTACAACAACGGCCTCACGTATGGCCGCTTCGCCCTCGACGATGCCAACCACTTGCGTATGGTTTTTGACACCGCCGCCATTGATGCTTCGCCGTATAAATTGTTTTATGCACTCAAAGAAATTGCGGTCAATTCGGATAAGCAAGACGACCTACTGATAGAGCAATTCAAGATGTTGGTGCCGACAGATACCGTTTTGAAAACCGAAATACCTGACGACGAAAAACAAGTTAAATACGATTATATCATATCTTCGATACAAGAAAATTTTGCGGCCATAGAAGGCAATAAACAACTTTCGGAACAATATCCTGGCAGCGTAACTTATTTGCTACTGGATTTGCTTTATCGATTGGATTATCTGACCTGTCCCGAAGGCTACACGATGGAGATTTTTGAATCCGCACATCGCATTTACAAGTTACACGACAAAGCCATTCTCCAAAAAAATGTAGGCTTGCGTAAAGAACTGGAGCGTTTGTTGGTGCGCAAAAAAGAAGATTATTTTACAGAACTTTATCGTAGCGATTATGCTTTCGAGATCAATCCAACAGTAAGTCCAGACGCGATTTCGGCATATATATCCGAGGAGTTACGGAATACGGATTGGTATATCAACCAAAACCAACATAAAGTGGCTTTGGCGATTAGCAATACGATTGTGGGTAGCATTTTATTCAATTTTACACCCATAAAGCCAATGCGTAGCTTGTTGCATTTATATTATTATATCATCGAAAACAAGTATTTTGAAAACTTAGGTTTTAATAAAAAATACATAAACGATGAAGATCAATTGCAAGCGAAGTTGATACAACAAGCCATACAAGCTGTCATACAACAAAATAAAAAAGAATACCCGCACTTGGTTTTTGATTTTAATAAAATGCAATACACAAATTTAGCGGCTTTTGCCAAAAGTTATTTGACGCAAGTACGTGATTTGGATTTTACAAAACCTGAATAAAATATTAAAAACTCATGTTATGCACAGCATTTTTTTAATAGAAAAATAAACATTAAATTTACTCTAAATTAGTACGTTTCGGGCTGTGCCTTGTAGAAATTCGAGTTTTTGCAAAATGAAGTCGGATGA
>JAYUJV010000179.1:0-3307 GCA_043764975.1 Saprospirales bacterium | reverse complement strand
CGTTTGTAGTCTAATTCTCTACTTTTTTTCAAGAAGAAACTAATCCATGCAAAATAAATAACGGCTGCTACAAAGAAAATAGTAAAGATTTGAAGGTTATAATAAGCTAAAACTGTTCCGAACACAACCAAATTGAACATCGAAAACAAAGAAGTCAAGACTTCTGATGTCAAAAAATGTTCTACACGAGAGTTGTCGCCGATGCGTTGTAATAGGTCACCTGTCATTTTGGTATCAAAAAATTTGATGGGCAAACGCATCATTTTGTGTAAAAAATCCGATACCATACTGATGTTGATTCGCGTACCGATGTGCAACAAAATCCAACCACGAATATACTCCACCGATAGGCGACTAAAAAACAAAACAAATTGCGCCAATAGCACGACGTGAATAAAATTCAAATCCTTAGTGGTCAGTCCAATATCTACGACAGATTGCATCAAAAACGGAAACACGAGTTGCAACAAACTACCAATCAAAAGCCCCAAACCGAGCTGCATGATTAATTTTTTGTATTTAAAAAGATATGAAAAAACGTATTTAAAACTCGCTTTATCGGTCTTTATACCTTCTTTTAGGTTAAATTCGGGTGTTGGTTCGAGCAACAGCAATATGCCTTGCGGCTCATCATCGACCACATCGCTCACCCAACCATCTTCAAATTCTTTTACCGATAATTTAAACTTTCCAGCTGCAGGATCTGCTACCCACACGTTCGATTTATCGGCTTTATATACGACCACAAAATGCTGTTGTCGCCAATGCGCAATGCACGGCAATGGCAGGTCTTCGGTCAATCTTTTGTAGCCAATTTTTACGCCAAGTGTCTGAATACCAATGGATTCCGCAGCATCGCCAATGCCCATGAGCGATACACCTTCACGATCGAGGTGCGTAATCTCGAGCAAGTATTCGAGCGAATAATGACGGCCATAATGTTTTGCGACCATTCGCAAACACGTGGCGCCACAATCCATGGCATCAAGCTGTTTATAAAAAGGAAATCTATCGATCATTTAGCGTATTTTGTATGTGTATTGCAAAAAGCGTTCCCAAGTAAAAGTTCGTGCGTTCAATTGATAATTGAACAAGTCGCAAATTGCTAATTTATAAACGTTGAATTACCCAATTACCAATTGGGCGCACTTTAGCGCAGAAAATGGGCGAGCGTTCAATTGATAATTGAACGAGTTGCAAATTACGAATTATTAAACATTTAATACCAAAAAAAGGGCATTTTTCAACATAAATCACGATTTTTTCAATGATTTAAGCTAAAAATGCCCTTTTTAAAAACGATTAAACAACTTAATTGATTTACATCGACATAGACTTTAGTCTCATGCCTTTTCGTAGTACTTGTCTTCCGTCTGGATCGTGGTAAATCATTTCTAAAAAGTGGCTCATTTCGTTAGCGAAATCGTCGTTCATGTCCTCATCAATCAAAATACCGCACGAATAATCAACCATACGTTTCAAAGTAAGGGTTGCTGCGCCGATAATTGGCAACGCCGTTTCAAAAGCCATCGCAAGCGGTTTTTGAATCGATTTATCGTTGATTAAAATAAGGATATTGGCACTAAGAAAATAATCACTAATGCCTTTTGATGAAAACAATTCAAATTTTACACTCGATTCGATTTCGTAATTTGAAATGTATCGCTTGAATAAATCCAAATTCGTTTTGGTATCATCTAAAAAGATGATTAATTCGGTTTTCTCTTGATGCTTGGGTGTCAAGTCATGGTAGAAATCGGCAAATCCTTTTATACCAACTTGAATTTGTTGGTTTTCGAGGTTTGCTCCATACAGTAAGGTTTGGAATGAACTCGTCTTCATTTGTTATCTGAATTTCGTAGTATAATAAGTTTTAGTATTATATACAAATTTACGCGCTGATTTCGAGCCTTGTATTACAAGTATGTCATTTTTTGTGACAGGTTTTTAATACTTTTAATAATCAATATAATTATATTTTTTATTATAAATAACTGATTATCATAGCATTAAAATTTATTTATTTTTTAATATTTATGAAAACTGTTATGATTTGTATGATTTTGAAAAAATATTTTTTGAAATATTTATTAACTTTTTTTCTATTATATGATGTACGGCCATTGAAAATAAGATGATAATAAAAGTTGTAACCATAATAAAAATCAAGTTTAATTCCTGTAAACCTAGCATTTTTTGAGCATTTGGCAATATAAAATAAGCAATCGGCAGATGAAACAAGTAAATACAATAAGACCAATCGCCCAATTGTTTTGAATATCGGAATCGAAATTGGTTGAAGTGCATAGCTACTATTGTCAAAAAAACAACCAACGGTCGCGTCCATTCACCACGTTGATAATAAAGTGCGGCGCAATCCAATATGAGCAATAGCCAAAATTCGAGTTGTTTTATTTTTTTAATTTTTAATAAAAAAAATAAAATACCTGGCAAAAATAAAAAGGCATAGAATGTAAAATAATTGTTGTTGAGCCAAAACGCACTCAATCCGAAAAGTAAAACCATCGCCCAACGCGCATACATATATATATGTGTAAATCCAAAATAGGCGAATGCTACGAAAAAATAAAACTGAAACTCTACCGCCAAACTCCAATAAATGACAATAAACCAAGGCCGACCTAAGTACGGATTTAGTAAAAACAGATGCCAAAAGGCATCGTAACAATTTATAGTAGTCTGATAACCAATAGGTTGTGGCAAAACGTTTGGCGAAAGCAAAACCAAAACAATACAAATCACGCTCAACCAATATAAAGGTAAAAGTCTTACGAATCGAGCCGCTATGAATCGCGGGAAATCTGAAATCGAATAATTTTTGGCATAAAGCGAATATGGAATTACGAAACCAGTGATGACAAAAAAGACCTCAACGCCTAAATGTCCTTCTTGAAAAAGCAATCGAAACCAATGCGATTCTGGTAAAATTGTTTTGATAGATGAAAAAAACAGACCATCAATGCCGCAATGCCGCGCAAGGTGTCGATACTATCAAAATATATTTTTTCTTTCGTTATCAAAATGCTATTTTTATGCTTTAATTCAAGTAAAGTAAGAATTTACCAATTTATCCTTTATAGTGCGATTGTTAAGATTTTACTCAAAAGTCAATAAAATAAGCAATAAGCAATTTGCAAAATTAACTGCCAATCGTTGCTTATTGTCTATTGCTTATTTGAAATGAATATTTGTAAGTTTACTTTTTTAGAGTTATTTCGTAAAATCCAAAAATTTTATCACTAATTAATTTGTTATGCAAAAGTATTTCCTTTCACTCGTTTTTTTT
>JAYUJV010000178.1:0-9240 GCA_043764975.1 Saprospirales bacterium | reverse complement strand
CATTTTTTGTTAATCGTATTGTAACTTCCATCTTTTTTTTTCGTTTAAACGTAAATTTACAACTTTTTCTCCGAGCAACCGATTTAGTACACTAAGATAAAATTTGAAACGAAGTTTTAAATTCTATTTCAGAAAGAAACTTACTTTACAATGTAATCATGCTTTTTGAAATAACAAGACGAGGACTCTATATAAGCCCTAAAACAAAAAGACTCCGAACGCATACACGCTCGGAGTCCTTTTTGTTTTGAATTAAAATAATTAAATAATTAAAATAATGAAGATTATAACTTGAAAACCAATATGTTATGGTATTTCTTTAATTTTCTTAATTCTTTTAATTTCTTTAATTTAAAATTATATTTCCTTAATTCTCTTAATTCTTTTAATTTCTTTAATTACAATTTAAACTTTTGCCAATGAATCTTTCAAGAAATTGATAGCATCTACCTCGATGCTGTCCACACCACGCAAGTCTGACAAATAGCAAGAGATATAATCGCCTAAAAACACAAAATACATAGATTGCTCAATCAAGTTTTTGCCTTTCGACCAAAGCTCGATAATCGTTTTTGTATATTTACCAATGATTTCTTTATTGATGTCGATACGCATTTGGTTACGATCGAAATCGTCTTTGTTGCGGAAATAAACCACTACCAAATCTTCGTTCGGAATACGCCAGCCCACCAACTCATTGTGGTTCATTTCGGGGATAACGTGGTGCCAACAAAGTTGTTTTGCATTCTCGTTTACTTGCTGACGGAAACGTACCGCTACGCTTTCCATACGGTCAGTCGTGTATATGACAGGTATTTTGCCAATCAATTGTTGTGCAATTTTTTCTGCTTGTTTCTTAATCGCGTCTTGGTTTTTCTCCAATAACTTCATGCTCGATTCAATTTGCTTTATCGGACGACCAGAGATAATACCCAATTTGTTGAGTATAAACAACTGCTGCACCAATGAGTAGCCCAGACAAGCACGTGGCGATGGCCAATTGGCAGGCACTAAAATATAGTCCAAACCAAGCGTTTTTGCCTTTTCGACCAATTTGCCACCCGAAGCAATCACGACAACCTTCGCACCCGACTTCAACAAGCCTTCTATGGCTGTCAAAGTTTCTTCGGTGTTGCCAGAGTAAGACGATGCGATGGCCAAAGTGAATTTATTTACGTATTTCGGTACTTCGTAGCCTTTGCCGACGAGGTAAGGAATTTTACATTCATTGCGTACAAATTCGGATACAAAATTGCCGCCGATGCCGCTACCGCCCAAACCTGCTACATATACGTTACGGATAGGTGCAGTATGTTTTGTGATCGTCGCTTTGTGGCCAATAGCCAATGATTCTGCCAATTGCGCAGGAAAGCGATCTACAAGTTCAATCATTTTCATGTTGAAAATCAATTTTTATGTTAATATAAAATTAGTAATTAAAGTAATTAAAATAATGAAGAAAATTAAAATAATAGCCTGATAATCAAGACTCTATGTTAATTTTTTGTTTAATGTCTGTCAATTAATTACTCATGTTCTGCTCTAAAAACGCGCAAAGATAAGCCTTTGTATTCATATTTCCTAACGTATATTAAAGTGTGTTCAATTGGTAATTGAACGTATCAAGTTACATCGCCCAATTACCAATTGGGCACACCTCAGCGGCATATTGCTTTAATTTCTTTAATTCCCTTAATTTTTCAAACGTAGTATCCCAATTACCAATTGGGCACACTTTCGCGCAGTATTTCTTATTATTTTCTTAATTCCCTTAATTTCTTTAATTTTCCCCATTCCGCGCTTGATACAATTCTGCCCTCAAGAATCCTTTTTCTTCTTCGAGGCGTTGCACGCGCGCTTTGGCGTCTTCTGATTGCAGTCGCCACTTAGCAAGTTCTAAGTTTTTCTGTTCTAATGTTGCTTCCAGATTTTGTTGTACATCACGCAGCGTATTATCGGCAGCACTTGTTTTAGGCTTTGCGCCAACATAATACCAAGCTGCCAAAGCGCCCAACAAAAACGAAACCGCCTGAAAAAACAACAACCAATTGCTGTCCGACGAACCCCAATCACAAAAAAAAGTTGAAAACATAATTAAAAAATTAAAGTTAAAAATCATAAAATTAAAAATCTAAATTCCCTTAACGTTCCCTCCTTTGGAGAGTTAGGGCGGTCTAATCTCCGTTAAAAAAGTCCTCCTTTGGAGGATTGAGGAGACCTCTTATTATCTCCCTTAGCGTTCCCTCCTTTGGAGGATTTAGGAGGTCTTTTTTACTCCTTCCCCTTCGGGGAAGGTTGGGATGGGGCCAGCAAGGTTTCCACCCTCCGATTCTTCGCACGCCCCCCATCGGTGGCATTGTCCGCAATCGGATTTGATTCGCCTTTCGAGGTCGTTTTGATGACCATTGCCACGCCTTGTTGCTCAAAATATTGCTTCACGGCATTGGCGCGCCGAAGTCCGAGTGCAAGATTGGCTACATCAGAACCCTCATTATCGGTATGCCCAATGATGGTCATGCTTGTATTTGGGCGTTGCACCACATAGTTTTTGAGCGCAGCGCAGAGCCGCACAAAATCATCGGTAGGCACGAATATGTCAGAATTACTTTCAAAATTAGCATCAGAAATCACAATCGCTTGTAAATCTTGTTCGGTTATGACGGCATTTTCGATGTCAAAAGCAATGCCACCAGTCCATTGTTTATCGGCAATTGGCTTCGAGTCGTATATCAATCGGGTAGTATCTAAACCAATTTGAGTAAAAATATTGGCAATTGATTTGGCGCGCGCGATGCCAAGTGGCACATTGTTTTCTGCATTGGCACGATACACACCAGTAATATGTAGCTTCTTTTTAGAATTGTCTTTTAGGTAATCCGCAATTTTTTGAAGCAGCAGTTGGTTGTCGTCTGTGCGTTTTGGCGTACTCGAATTGAGGTCGAAATCGAATGCCTCGAAGTTGCCAAACACGTTTTTGCCATCGTCAAAAAGAGCGAGGGTTTTTGGTGTTTCTATCGTTTTCGGAGCGTCACAATTCGGGCAGGTTTTGATGTGATGCACATAAAACCAACGTGCAAAAAGCGCCCAAAGCACCGCCACAAAAACGACCAATAAATAAGGTTTGCGCATAGATTATTTCTTTTTAAAACAACGATTGTCACGATTCTATTTTGACAACCAAGTCATAAAAGTAAGTCAGTTATAGGAGCTATTCAACTTTTTTTTAGTTTTTTTTTAACTTTTTTTAAAATAATTTTTAATAATTAAAATATTGACTATCAAATATTTATAAAATATTATTTAAAATATATGTGCACGGTGTACTACCATTATTTGGGTAGATATTGAATTTGTCATAATTTAAACTTACTTTTGTAATAGTTTTCTAAATCAACAGTTAGAAAATAACCGTCCCATGAGCAGCAAGTAGGTTGTTAGTGTCGCAAAAAAATCAACACTTTTTGTGATTTCATTAACCTAAATAGTTCGTCTTTGATTCATCATCCCGACATCAAATATTGACTATTGTTTTTAGTGTTTTCAAATAATTATGAATAGAAATAAATAGATTTTTTCTGTTTTTTTAGTTAATAATTTATACGATAATGCTTCTCTCCATTGTTTGTTCGTGCAGAAATTTTATTAGAAAAAAGGAAAGTAAATTTTGCGTTGCAAAATCTGCTCAGTAACTTGTTATTTATAAGTTGCTAATCCAAGTTCGTTCATCAACAAACGATTCTATAGCCCATGGCAGCAATTCGCAGCACTAAATCGCGCCGAGCAGTGGTCTTGTCTCTATCCAGTATTGAGCAAGAGCGCGATCGGATAGCACTCGACTTACACGATAGTATCGGTAGTATGCTTTCAACGGCTTTGCTGTTGTTCGATACCATCGAAGCCACCAACCACGACCGCATGGAATCTGTCCGTCAGTTGTTACAAGATACGCAGCACGAAGTTCGCCGCATCGCCCATGCCATGATGCCTAGCGCTTTGTCGAAGTTCGGACTCACATCAGCCATAGAGCAAGCCTTGAGCAAATTGTCAGCTCAGATTCAGATACAAAGCCATATCGAAAACATCGAAACCGAAATTTCGGCTGATGCACACGTACATATATACCGAATCATACAAGAGTTATTGAGCAATACCATTCGTCATGCGCGCGCCAATGCGATGCGTGTAGAAGTGGTTTCGCGCGCTACACACATATATATATGTGTAAGTGACAACGGAAACGGTTTTGACCAGTCGCTCGCCAAGCAAATCTGTACCACGATAGTGACCAGAGTAGAAGCCTTGCAAGGCTCGGTCAATATCCGCAGTAGAGTAGGCGAAGGCACTATGACCGAAATCCAGATACCGAAATCCGCGAGTTTGTTGCGAATTGGTTGAATTGGTTGAATTCGTTAAATTAGTTAAATTAGTTAAATTAGTTAAAACCCTTTAAGGGTTTCTACCAAAAACTTGAAAAATATGCTTTTTTACGGCTTTTTGTCAAAATAACCCTTAAAGGGTTGAGTTACATCCAAAGTTGAATTAGTTGTTTAAATCTTTTATTCATAATATAAAAATCCCCTACGAATCCGATTGTTTAGTTAAATTAGTTGAATTGGTTAAAGTAGTTAAATTCGTTTTTTAAAACTTTAGTTTTAAAATTTAGTGTAATTTAATTATTTATCTACAATTCGTGAAATTAGTAAAATTCGCCTTCAAATTCGTGTCTAAAACATTGACATTTATGTCAAGTAAAAATTTAATACGTTTATTTAAAAATCAAAGAATTAAAAAAAATCTTTTATTCATAATATAAAAATCCCCTACGAATCCGATTGTTTAGTTCAAGCCATGTTCCCGCATGATTTGAAGATTGAAAAAACAATTAGAGGAGGAAGTTCGCCCATGAACCTTACACAAACCCAAACCCAATCGCTACGAATAGCGATAGCCGACGACCATCAAATATTTATTGATGGCCTCACAACCGTGCTGACCGAAAGCATACAATGGTCTGTAAAGATAGTAGCTACTGCCAACAACGGCGATGCCTTACTACCACTTTTGAAAAGAACCACGCCCGACATCTTGCTGCTCGACATGAATATGCCTGGCAAAGACGGCCTTGAAGTCTTGAAAGACATAAAAGGAAAATATCCCGATATGAAAATCATCGTCATGAGTATGTACGACGATTCAAAAATCGTGAAAGAAGTACTCAAACTCGGCGCGCAAGGCTATTTGTTGAAAACAGCTGGCTCGAAAGTCCTCATGATTGCCATCAGTGAAGTATTGGACAATGCCACCTATATAGATGCCAATATTGCGAAAGGCCAACTCAATATGCCGATTGGTAGCCACGACAGCCACAATGTACCTTACGACGATAAGTTTATCACGAAATATGAACTCACGAAGCGCGAAATCGAAATCCTTCGCCTCATCGCTTTGGCCATGAACAACAAAGACATTGGTGCAGAGTGTTACATCAGTGAGCAGACGGTTGGCGTACATCGCAAAAACATCATGCGTAAACTTGGCGTGAACAGCACCGCAGCACTCATAAAATTAGCTTATGATAATAATCTGGTGTAGATAAGCAATGAGCAATTAGCAATAGGCAATTTGCAATTTGCAATAGGCAATTAGCGAAAGGCTAAAAATATTTTTTCGATTTTTAATGATTTCAATATAAAGCGATTTGTTCTATAAATAATTTTACTTACATGACAGAACAAATTTTTATAAAGCGTTGATTAACAATGACTAACTGACTAACCGACAATTTTGACATAGTTTATCTCTCATATAAAGAATAAAAAATATTTTATTTTTTTCATATTTAAAAACGGCTTGGCATACTTATTGGCTATTAGGATATAAATGAATAATACAAAATATGTTCTCCATAACGTTCAAAAGTTTGCCACACGCAGGTTTTTACTCCTTCCCTTTTGGGGAAGGTTGGGATGGGGCTTTTTCCACTCAAAAGTTTGCCACTTGATGGCAAGTCCCTCCTTTGGAGGGATTTAGGGAGGCCTTTTTGGCACAGTTTTGTATTATATATTAGCGTTCTGAAATATTAAAAAAAGTATTATTTTAAAAATACCGTTTTTTGGGTATATCACACAATAAATTTTGCCTTATCTTTGTACCGAAAAAGAAATCAATCCTTCGCTACATTACTTCAAGTAAAGAAAGGCAAAGCATAATAAGAGCAGGAGCTTCAACAATTCCGAATCTTATGATATTGATACTCGACTTCAACAATCGAGATCAATCGTTTTAAAAAACAACTGATTCTAAAACTACACAATATTCCCATGACTACAAAGAAGCACTTTTCTTCTTATAGTATATCTGTCCGTTTTATAACCAACCTGTCCTCGCTGACGGCTGGCTTATCATTTCTATTCAACAGAACATCACAGGGTTTTAATATTGTTAGTTTGTCAACGCATCGGTTCACAACTTAGAATATGTTTTGTTTTACACATCATAGAATTTTTTAACCATTTTTTTAATAGTTTTATTTTTTTAAACCTTACAACAAATTTTTTATCGTATGAAAAAGACGAATTTTACTTTCATGAAAAGCTTAGTGCTTTTAGTGATGCTCGCATTCGGTTCTCAAGCAAACGCACAATCTATCTCTTGCCAAGACCACGTTAACGTGTCTTTAGCTGCAGATTGTAGTGTTGCTTTGACGCCAGCTATGTTTGCAACAGGTGGTGCTACTGTTATGTTAATGAGTAACATGACTACACCAAACAGTGCAGCTTCTGCTTCACTTGCATTAACATTTACAGGTGGTTCATCTTCTACAGGTCTTACGACTCCAGTAGTAGTAGGTGGTACTTACATTATCAAAGTTTTGAACGCAGCAGGTAACTCTTGTTGGGGAACTTTGAAGTTCGAAGACAAATTGGCTCCAGTATTCGCTTGCCCTGCAGACGTAACTGTAGCTTGTGATGCGACAATTAACATTTCTACTTCTGAAGTAGCTATCGCTTCAGGTGCTGTTTTAGGTGCAGTTACTGCTCCAACAGTAGTTGAGTGTTCAGGTTACACTTTCTACTACTCTGATATGGTAGTAGATCTTCCTTGTCCAACTCCAGCTCCAACAGGTGCTTACACTACTCAAGAAGTTTATCGTACATACCGTGCGGTTGACGTTTATGGCAATTCAACACTTTGTGCTGCACAAAAAATCTCTTTCGAACGCAAAGCTTTCGATCCAGCAGGTTTGAATGTTGCTGACAAGAGCTACGATTGTTCTGACGCATTTGCTAAAGATGCAAACGGTAACCCAGCTCCTTCAGCTTCAGGTATTCCTTCTTACACAGCAGGTGGTACTACAATCTCAGCTACATTGGCTTGTGATTTGATGGTTAACTACTCTGATGTAAAGGTTAATACTTGTGGTTCTGGTTACAAAGTAATCCGTACTTGGTCTATCTTAGACTGGTGTACTGGTAAGTCTGGTACAAAAGTACAAGTAATCAAAGTTGAAGACATTACAGCGCCTAAGTTCACTTTGGCTTCTTTGCCAGCACTTAGCTTGAGCACAAGTGCTTCTAACTGTTTCGTAAACTCTATCATTTCTTACCCAGCTGCTACTGACAACTGTTCTTCAGTTTTAGGTTATGCTTTGAAAGTTAAGAACGCATTAGGTACAACAGTTTACAACACAACTGGTACTACAATCTCTGGTTTAGGTATTGGTACATACACAATCACTTATACAGCTAAGGATGAGTGTGGTAACCAAGTATCAATTGACCAAGCATTAACAGTAGCTGATAACATCCCTCCAGTAGCGGTATGTCGTCAAGATACTAAAGTTTCTTTGACATTAGATGGTACAGCTACTGTAGCTGCTGCTTCTTTTGACGAAGGTTCAAACGACAACTGTTGTTTTGACGCTAATAGCTTCAAAGTACGTAAAGTTGGTGCTGCTACTTTTGGTACATCAGTAACTTTCAACTGTGATGACTGTGGTAAAACAGTTATGGTTGAAATGCAAGTAGCTGACTGTACAGGTAAAACTAACTCTTGTATGGTAAATGTTACTGTAGATGAGAAATTAGCTCCAGTAATCACTGCTAAAAATGCAATGGAAATCTGTTCAAACAACGCTGATGCAACTGCATGGTTGAATGCTAACAAGCCTCAATTAGGTGCTTTGAACAACTACCCAACAGCTAATAACCCAGGTTATTATGATAACTGTGAAGTTAAGAGTGTAACATTTACTGATGACGCAGCTATCGACAACTGTGGTGCAGGTAAATTAACTTTAACTGATGCAAGTATCAATTTCTCAATGGGTCAAGTAGTACGTTCTTGGACAATCACTGACAAAGGTGGTCGTACATCAGCAACTACTCAATCAGTAATGTCAATCAATATGTCTGCTTACGAAGTACAATTCCCTGCAGATGTAGAATACCAATGTGAAATTGGTGGTTCAACTGATCCATCAACTACAGGTGTTCCTAAAATTGAAGCTAAAGGTGGTTCTTGCCCATTAGTAGGTGTAGAATCAACTGACCAAATATTTGATATTGTACCAGGTTTCTGCTACAAAATCCTACGTACTTGGAAAGTAATCAACTGGTGCCAAATAAACAACTCTACATCAGCTAATAGCCTAAATCCAGATAGAGGTGCTCCTTGTGCTGCTGCTCGTACTTTCTCTAACGTTGATCCTAGTACAACTGCTGCTGCAAACAGCGCAACTTCTAAGTTCAAAGCTAAAGCTACAGCTGTTGTTGCTTCAGTATGTTCAGGTTATGATGATGACGGTTACATGGAATACACACAAATCATCAAGATTAACGATAACGTACCACCGGTATTGACTCCAGGTACAGTTACAGTTACAGCTAATGGTAAAGAGTGTTCTTCAGTAGTAACAGTAACAAACGGTACTGCTACAGACTGTACTAAAGTTCCAGTAGTAACTTATGCAATCTTCAAAAAAGGTGCTGCAGGTGCTGAAACATTAGTATCAACAAAGACAATTTTTGACATCGCTACAGAAGCAGGTGACTATGTTGTACGTTTCAAAGCAAACGACAAATGTGGTAACTTCTCTACATCAGACGTACCTTTCACAGTAAAAGAAGTAAAGAAACCAACTCCAGTTTGTTTCACAGGTTTAGCTGCTGAAATCATGCCTACATCAGGTAACGTAATGATCATGTCTACACAATTCAACAATGGTTCTTATGACAATTG
>JAYUJV010000177.1:0-1188 GCA_043764975.1 Saprospirales bacterium | reverse complement strand
AAGTAATACGATACAACGAAAAAACGGACGTGACTTACCTCGAAGGCGACGCGTATTACAAAACGCCAAAACAGCAAATCAAAGGCGATTCGGTGGTTTTTAACAACAAAACGGAGTCTTTTAGTGTAAAAGGTCGCTCCAAAATCGTAGATGAAAAACAAATCCTCGAAGGCGATGACGTGAAATATGACAAGGCAACTGGCCTTGGTCTGGCGCGCGGCAAAGTCATTTATACCGATACGGTGCAGCACATTACCATCAAATGTGATGTGTTGAGTTACAACAAAAAGAAAGATTATATCAAAACACTTGGTGGTCGTCCGTTGTTGATTACCAAAATCGACAAAGATTCTTTGTTTATGGTCGCCGATACTTTTATTTCGTTTCGAGATACGTTGCACATAAAACCTGGCAAAGATACGGCTCGAACCTTGCTCGCCTTTCACGATGTGCGCATATATAAGCTCGATTTGCAAGCCGTTTGTGATTCGCTTTCGTACAGCGGTGCAGATTCTTTATTTCGTTTTTTCAAAAAACCTTTGATGTGGTCAGATTCGACACAATTTTCAGGCGATACAATTGATATTCAGTTAGTAAACAACAAAATAGACCGCATAAAAATGCTCAATCGAAGCCTGATCATTAGCGAAACGGCCGAAGATATGTACAACCAAATAAAAGGTAAAAAAATAATAGCTTTTTTTAAAGAAAGTAAAATCCGAAAAATGGATGTGTTCGGCAATGCCGAATCCATCTATTATACCCAAGACGATGCCAAGGCTTATGTCGGTGCCAACCAAGTGCAAAGTACCGATATGCAAATCCTCTGGAACGACAAAGAAATGGAAGGTATTCATTTTTACAAACAGCCCGTAGGTCAGCTAACGCCTATGCGGCAAGTCATAACAGGTAAAATGCAATTAGAAGGCTTCAATTGGGCGCCCAAACGACAACCGAAGTCGGTGCAAGATTTGTTTTGAAAACTTCAAACATATTAGTTCATGTTACGCATAACATTTTTTTAATAGAAAAAATAAGTACTTCATTTTACTCTAAATTGGTACGTTTCGGGCTGTGCCTTGTAGAAATTCGAGTTTTTGCAAAATGAAGTCGGAAGAAGCGGAAAACTGTTTGAAGTCTGGCGAAGCCGACGAGTTTTTTCCGCGCCGACGTAATTTTAAGCAAAAA
>JAYUJV010000176.1:0-3334 GCA_043764975.1 Saprospirales bacterium | reverse complement strand
TATTGCCAAAATTTGAATTGTGAACCATTCACAATCTGCGGTTTCATTTCGCCATATTTTGCAATCCAAAGCGGATAATCGTCAAAACTCCCCACTATATAATTGTAATAAAACTTGATGCTCGTATAAATAATCGGTTTCACGCCATAACGCGTTTCTACGATTTCTAACCAAGATTTGATGCGGTTCACAATCACAGTCTTCGAAGCGCCATCGGCCACTTCTACATCCAACACAGGTGGTAAATCACCTGGGCGAAGACTGACTTGATCCATAAAATTTTTGGCTTGTACCAAAGGAGAAATCCCTGGGCGAAAAAAATGATAAGCGCCGCGTTTGAGTCCAGCTTTTTTTATGGCTTCCCAATGCGTATCGAATAGCGTATCGGTATGGTCGCCGCCTTCGGTAGCCTTCACAAACACAAAATCAAATTGCTGTTCTTCGATGGCTTTCCAGTCCACTTTTGACTGATACCGAGAGATGTCAATCCCATCTATCTCATAGTCCGTACGTCGTCCATTTTCCGTTTCGCAGCCAAGTGCGAACAGCAGTAAAAACGACAACAAAAAAATAGCGGACTTATTCATGTACAAATATAACACTAATCCATTGAAAAACAAGTATTTATGACTTTTATTTTAATAAAGGCGTTTCTATCTTAATAAATTTCATCTTATCTATTTCCTAAAAAGCCCACATCGCGGTTGCCAATTGTGGCTTTTTTTCTTTTTTAGTACTCAATGTTTCAAAACGATAACCGAGTGCCGAAAAATGCTCCAACACGCGTGGCAGCGTGTAATACAAATTATCTTGCGCCTTTATATTGTCATGAAATACAACTATCGAGCCATCTGTTGTGTGCTGCAACACATTTTCGAGACATTGTTGCGGCGAGATATTCACATCAAAATCTCCACTCAATACGTCCCACATCACGATTGTATAATGTTTTAATAAAAAATAAGATTGATTTGGCGTCAAGCGACCATACGGCGGACGAAACAAATTCGACTTCACGGCGTGCGCGCCAGTACGGACATTGTGAAAATATTTGATAGGCTCAGTCTCCCAACCATTCAAGTGATTGAACGTGTGGCTACCGACCAAATGCCCTTCGTCGAGTACTGCTTGGAATACTTCGGGGTGCTTCGTGACATTGTCGCCGACACAAAAGAATGTGGCTTTGGCATTGTATGCGGCCAACTGCTCCAATACCCACGGTGTTACTTCTGGGATTGGGCCGTCGTCGAAGGTCAGGTATATCGTTTTGTCGGCCTTTTTAGGCATAGACCAACGATAACTTGGGAATAATTTTTGTACGAATACTGGTGTTTTTACGAGATACATAACGTTATTAGTTTTGGAGTAATTCGGGAAAAAAATGTTTACCTTTGCATTTATTTTAATTAAAATAAATGATTTTGAAAAAGTATTGTCCTCTCGGGAATCGAATGACTTACTAAATCATAAGGCAATTTAGGTTTTTTTTTTCACAAAAGCAAATTTTCTTTTATTGTTTGCTATTAAAACCAAATTTTTTAAGCAAATTTTAACATTCTCAATCATTTATTTATAAAATCGGACTCAATATGCGCGTAAGATTTGCACCAAGCCCAACAGGTGCTTTACATATTGGCGGTGTGCGCACTGCTTTATACAATTATTTATTGGCCAAAAAACATGGCGGCACTTTTTTACTTCGGGTAGAAGATACAGACCAAACTCGTTTTGTGGCTGGCGCAGAGCAGTACATCATCGAGAGTTTGCGTTGGTTAGGGATTATGCCAACCGAAGGACAAAATATTGGTGGCGAATATGGCCCATATCGCCAGTCAGAACGCAAGCCAATGTATGCCGATTACGCTCAACAACTCCTTCGTGACGGACACGCCTACTATGCTTTCGATACGCCCGCGCAACTCGAAGCTGCTCGAAACGCAGCCACGAGCAACGGTCAACCTTTTCAGTACGGCACAGCCTCGCGCGATGGTTTAGACAATAGTTTATCTTTGTCAGCCGAAGTAACTCAGGCGCGTATAGCGAATGGCGAACACTACGTAATCCGTATGAAAATCCCTGCTGGCGAGCAAGTACTCGTGCAAGACATCATTCGCGGCGAAGTGACATTCAACACACAAGAGCTTGACGATAAAGTACTTATGAAGGCCGACGGTATGCCAACTTATCATTTGGCGAATATCGTAGATGATTATTTGATGAAAATCACACACGTCATTCGAGGCGAAGAATGGTTGCCGAGTGCGGCGCATCACGTATTGTTGTATCGCTTTTTTGGCTGGACAGCCAATATGCCACAATTTGCACACTTACCGCTTATCTTGAAGCCAGATGGCAACGGAAAACTAAGCAAACGTGATGGTGCAAAATTCGGATTTCCAGTTTTTCCGATGAATTGGTTGAGCGAAAGCGAGCCAGATCATTTTATGGGTTTCGATGGCGCAGGCTTTGAACCAGAAGCGGTCATCAACTTTTTGGCATTGCTCGGCTGGAGCGATAGCGACAACAAGGAAATGTATAGCTTATCAGAACTCGTCGATGCTTTTTCGTTAGAGCGCATCAATAAATCGGGCGCGCGCTTCAATTACGAAAAAGCAAAATGGTTCAATCAGCAATATATTATGGCGATGGACGCTTCGACGTTGGCTGCTAAAATAAAAGATAAAGCTGTCGCGAAAGGCTACAATGTCAGCGACGAACACCTCACGGAGGCTTGTCGCCTAATGAAAGAACGCGTCACGTTTGCACACGAGGTACTCGATAAAGGTTATTATCTCTTTGAAGACACCTTGCAATATGATGATGAAAACATCAAGAAAAAATGGAAGCCAGAACTTCGTCCCAAAATAGAAGCCGTGGTAACCATGATGACTACGCTACCCATCGCCGATGCTGCGTTAGCCGAAGAACAAGCGAAAGCATTTATGACGGACGAAGGCATAAAAATGGGCGAAGTATTGCCGTTTTTACGTTTTTCGTTGGCCGGTACAATGCAAGGTCCAGGCGTATTCGAGATGTCAAAATTATTCGGTCAGGCCGAAACAAAACGTAGAATCGCGGTTGCGTTAGATCATTTTGATGGGTTGTAAAGCAACTCGACCTCTCTAAATCTCTCCAAAGGAGAGACTTGCCATCGTAGCATCAAAATTTGAATAAAATTTTGGATTTACGTAGGCTTTTAAAATTGATTTATTAAAAAAAATATTATTCTAATTTTCTTGTTTTATAAATACATTTAAAAATAAAAAAAAACATGGCAAAATCATCAAATTGGAGACAGATTGGAGTCATTGCGCTCTTAGTTATATTTGTACTT
>JAYUJV010000175.1:0-9330 GCA_043764975.1 Saprospirales bacterium | reverse complement strand
CTTTCTGATAAGCAGTTGGATATTTTGGATGCGGTAAAATTGGCCCGTCCAGAAATAGGTATTTTATACCATAAACGAGAAGAGTTTCACCATATTTTAGATAATTCTTCGTCTGTTAAAATAGCTTCGGAGCAATTAGAAATGTGGAAAAAATCAATCATCGAAAATGGTATTACAGCATTCGATTCTTTTCTAAAAATGTTAGAAACTAAACAAAATTATATAGTCAATTATGTCGAAAATTACTTATCAAATGCTGTCACAGAAGGCTGTAATAATTTAATTAGAGCTATTCGACGAAGTGCTTTTGGAATGACAAATTTCCAACATTTAAGATTGAGGGTTTTGGCTCTTTAATCTCTATTCCACTAAAATTGTCATACAACCCTATTTTTTCATAGAACCGCCCATTTTAATTTCTCTTTGCGCTTCATTTTTTTTGAAAAAATCGTTTTTTACAGCCGTTTAGATACAAAAAAATCGTTGTAATTATAGAATAAAAAAAACGCAATATACTGATTATCAGTGTATTGCGTTTTGAAAAGTGGTCCCACCAGGACTTGAACCTGGGACCCCCTGATTATGAGTCAGGTGCTACTAACCAACTGAGCTATAGGACCAAAGTTGCTCTAAACAACTCTTGTGCTTTGAAAAGCGATGCAAAGGTAAATATTTTTTTATTAAAAAACCAGTATAATTATTGAAAAAAGTTTTTATATTTATCCTTATGTTTAAAATAAGTATTTTTATATTCTTTTTTGGTCTTTTACCGAGCCTTTTGTGCGCTCAGTTGTCAAAAGATTCTTTGTATTTGCCGCTAAATAGTAAATACTTTACTTACGCGCCCATGTTTAGCCCTGACGGGAAAACGTTGTTTTTTTCATGCAAAGCTCACCCTCTCAATGTCGGAGATAATCCGAATGTGGACATCTGGTCAAGCACGATACAAGCTAATGGCACTTGGTCGGCGGCTACGAACGTAGGGCAACCAATCAATAGCACAAGCGACGAGCAAGTGGTTGGGCTAAACCTCAATGCCGATGTGATGCTTTTGCTCAACAGCAATACGCATCAACTTTTGGCCTCGTATCGTAAAGGCAGACTTTGGTCCACACCGCGCCTTCAATGCCTTGGCGATATGCCCGAAAATAGTAAAATCATGAATGCACACGTCAGCACAGACCTCAATTTTTTGATGCTTTGTGTTTTAGACAGTACACAACACACCAATATATATGTTTCTTTTTTGATTGCACAAGACCAGTGGACTACACCGCTTTCGATCGGTGAACGCATCAATACCAATGCCGATGAAGATTATGTGTTTTTGAATAGTGACAACCGAACAGTATTTTTTCACCGAACAGGCAAAACAACAAACGAAAACGGCTTGTATAAAATCATTCGAGCTGATGATACTTGGCAACAATGGTCAACGCCTGAAAAAATGAGGAATACAGAAAATATATTTTCGATTAGCCTTTCGGCTGATGCCAAACAAGTAGTAGCAGCATATCCGAATCAGGATGGAAAAAATCTTTCGTTTTTTTCGCTTGATGCAAATACAAAACCAATCCATGCAAGTGTAGCGACTGTAAATATCCGACAAAATGTAAAAAAAACAAAAATATACCCTTCTATCATCACACACTCTTTAGACGATAGTGATTGTAGATTGTTTCGAACAGACAACAATGGTGTACTTCGATATTTAGTTGCGGATAACGAAAATCTGATTTGCTATGCCAACGAACCAGGCTTTTTTTCGACAAGTATTTTATTGGCACAAGGCGAGAAGCAACTCATTTATTTAGATCAAGATCTTTCAAATAATGAAGATGCAACTGAATCAACGCAAATAGAACAACTCCAGATTCGACTCAATAAGATTAATAAAGAAATCAGTGACCTCGAGTTGCGGAGAGCCAATCTTCCTGATCTCAATACTATAGGTGATGAAAGTAGTTATTCAAGGTCAGTGCTTAATAATTCTAAACTAAACACTCTAAAAGGAAATTACAATTCCCTTACGGGAAAAAAAACAATGCTATACGTAGAAGACAATGCTACGTTTAAAGACATTCGTCCCCAATTAGCTGACAGCGATAGCGAAAGTCTAAGCAATACAAATATTGCAAATGCTACTTCGACAGCCATCAAAAAAAGTCTTCGCGATAAATATTTGGTTCAAAAAACAGTCATTAAAGATAGTGTAAATGCTGGCACTAAGCCGTTGATAGCGACAGAAAACGAAGACAAAACCGCTACTCGACAAGCCATTGATGATATTGCAGAGGCGCATAATATCGCCGCAAGTCCAATTGACTTCGACTTTGATGTATTCGAGGACAAAGTAGTACAACAATTGCGTGCCGAAAACCAAAGTGTAATAGTGAAGGAACTTTCATCGCGTTTGCTAGACGAAATCGTGTCGCAAAGAATCAATACTTCGTCTAATAATGAAAATAAAGACTTTTTTAAATTAAACTTTAATGTCATAAAAAAAGATATTGAAAAGACAATACAGGCAAGGCTTCAAAATGTTATCAACGATAACAATACCGAAAACTATATCAGTAAGGATAAAAATATATTGCGAATAGAGCAACAACTACGTAAATTATTGTCAGAGGATGTAAAAGATGAACTTCGCAACGAATGGACCTTGATTCTTAGGAGAGAAATTTTGTGGCATACAGATTTATACCTCAAAACCAATATCCGTGTCGCACTACAAAGCGAGCTTCTGAATAAACGTAGAGGGCAAGGCAGTCGTGAAAAAAGCCCACAAATGATGCTACAACAAAACGCAAATAATGATTTTATGCGCGACAGTTTGCTGCAAATTCAGAAAACAGCCATCAATCAGGTACAAGATATTGTGTTGTATCCGATTCAGAACGACCAAATTATTCCGCTAAAAGGCGTATTTTTTGAGTCAAATGCAAGTACGTTACTTCCCGAATCCTCTATTGAACTCGATAGGGTATTGTTGCTTATGAACGAGAACCCAACGATTATGATTGAAATACAAGCACATACAAACGGAAGTTGTACTAACACATTCGCAACGCAACTGACTCAACGCCGAGCGCAATCCATCATGGATTATTTGGTAAATAAAGGTCAGATAGCGACAGAAAGATTTCAACTCAATGGCTACGGAAAGATGTACCCCATTACAACAAGTAATACTCTTACAGGTCGAGTACGAAACCAACGGATTGAGATAAAAATTAAAAAATAAAATCGTTTTATACAGAAAATATAACGCCTACTATACCATGGAAGCTATTCTTGAAATAGGCTAAAATTTTTAAAATTTGCAAGAAGAAACAAGCAGAAATTGTCAAAAAAACATTGTCTATTGCTTGTTTAGTCCTTTATGCGTTTTACGCTTTTTCTTACTTTTTTTTGAAAAATCATGTGATAAAACGCTGATATTGCCATCAATTTCGAGTATCGCGAGGCTTACATCTTCGATGTATTCGCAACCATGCTCGCGAACAGCGGCTTCGAGTTCATTCAGACTTATTTGCGCTTCTTTTAGGTTTTTTTGAATTATTTTGCCGTCATAAATCAAGGTCAGCGGTTCGCCATCTATGAATTTACTTAGTTTTTTGTTGCGATATAAGATGGTTGTTAAAGCAAAATTGACTGCAAACAGCGCACCTGCTGAACACAGACCGCCTATAAAATCCGCAAAACTACCGACCATCGCATTTTGTACGGCATTGCTAATCAGCAAAATAAAAACCAAATCGATGATAGATAATTGCGCCAATTCTTTTTTTCCAAAAAGACGAAGTGACAAAATCAGCAATAAATAAATCGTGATGGTTTGGAGAATGATACAAAAATTTTGATTCATGCTGGTTTTAATTTTAATAGAAAAAAGTGTAAGTGAAAGGCTATATATACAGAACAAAACTAACTACAAAATATTGAAAATCAGGTCATTAATTGAAAATGAAAAAAATAAAAGTATTTTTTATTTCAAAATAAAGGCTTATCGCTAAAAGTGTTTATTTTCGTGACTTATTTTTTGATTTTTTCAATTCATTGAGCAAATAGTGAAAAACGAAGACGATTTACTACATAAAATTGCGCTGACGCTGATTCCGATGGTTGGTGCCGTAAATGGCAAGACCCTCGTTGGGTACAGTGGCTCGGCTACACAGGCATTGACGGCTACTAAAAAAGAGCTGATGTCGATACCAAATATTGGAGAAGTGATTGCCGAAAACATCATCAAAAATAGAGATGTAGCGATGGTGCGCGCCGAAAAAGAACTCGTTTTTATAGAAAAAAACAATGTAGAAGTCATTTTTTATGCCGATAAAAACTATCCAGCTCGATTGAAACAATACAATGATTGTCCGTTTTTGTTGTTCTATAAAGGCACAGCTTCTTTGGATCACTACCGAACAGTTGGCATAGTTGGCACTCGAAAAGTAACGCCTTACGGCAAAACGACTTGCGAGGAGTTGGTGGATGGCCTTCGCAAATACGATGCGCACGTCATCAGCGGCCTTGCGTATGGCGTAGATGTGACGGCGCATAAAAAATCGGTAGAACTCGGCATACCGACCATCGGCATCATGGGCAATGGACTTGGGCGCGTATATCCGTCAGATCACAAACAAATTGCTGAAAAAATGATTGAAAATGGCGGTTTATTGACCGAACACCTACACGATGTCGGCCCCGAACGCGAGCATTTTCCGATGCGTAATCGCCTGATTGCAGCACTGAGCGATGCGTTGGTAGTTGTCGAAACTGCCGATAGCGGCGGCTCAATCATCACAGCCGAAATTGCGAATACGTATAACAAAGACGTGTTTGCGATACCTGGGCGCACCAAAGATCCGTTTTCAAAAGGCTGCAATCGCTTGATAAAAACCAATAAAGCCGCACTGCTGGAATCCGCTGATGACCTCGGTTACATTATGCGTTGGGACGAAATAGATAAACAACAAAAGCATATACAGCCGCGACTATTCGTAGAATTGACGCCAAATGAGCAAATCATCATGGATTTATTACAAACTCAAAACGATATGGCGATAGACATGATTACGGCTAAAACTGGGTTTAGTTCGTCCGAAACCGCTTCTGTCTTGCTTAGTTTAGAGTTTCAAGGTTTATTGAAAGTCTTACCTGGCAAACGCTATATGGTTTTTTGAATCTTTATTTTTTATTTTAAAATGAGTTTAATACACATTAATGAAATAAATATGTATTTTTGTAATTAAATATCTTATCATCTCAAATCATCATACATGGAAATTACTGTTTCAAAATCTATTTTTTATGCTTCTGTAGTACTTTTGTTGGCAGCTTGTGGCAAAGGTTGCGGTTCAAAAACGAGTTCGCCATTGTCGATTGCGATTACGAAAGAACCTGCATCGCTCAATCCAATTATAGGTGCGGGTGATCCATATAGCGGACAAGTGAGCAACCGACACATATATATGAGTCTGCTCGATAACGATGCCAAAATGCTTGACCTTGTGCCGGTATTGGCGAAAGCTATGCCAACGGTTGCGCTCATAACAGAGGGTGAATACAAGGGCGGCGTGTCATATAGTTATGAAATATTGGACGAAGCGGTTTGGGACAACGGCAAGCCTGTGACTGGCTACGACTATGCGTTTACGATAAAAACAATCTTGAATCCGAAAACAAATGCGAATAAGATTCGCGCGTATTTTGACTTCATAAAAGACGTGCAAATAGACGCTCAAAATCCGAAAAAATTTACGGTCATCGAAAGCCGTCAGTATATTAAAGCTGAGGAAGTGACTGGCACGCTTTATATTTTACCCGAATACGCGCTCGACCCACAAGGCTTGATGAAAGATTTTACGATTGCTGAGTTGAGCAATAAATTAGTCGTTGAAAAAATAGCAAAAGAAGCAAACAATAAGTTACAACAATTTGCCGATGGATTCAACAGTCCCAAAACTGGCAATGACAAGACAACTGTGGTCGGTTGTGGGGCATATAGTTTGGATAGTTGGACGCCTTCGCAAAGTATCGTAATAAAGAAAAAAGCGAATTGGTGGGGCGCAACACTTGGTGCAAAAAACGATTTGTATAAGGCTGTACCAGAGCAAATTGTGTATAAAATGAACACCAATGCCGCCGCATTAATCGGCGAATTACAAGCAGGAACTTTAGATGTGATGAATCCGATTCCGCCGCCAAATTTTGCAGAATTGCAGAAAGATGATAAGTTTAAGGAAAAATATGCGCTCGAAAATCCAGTAGCAGCCTATTGGACGCATATCGGTATCAATACAAAAAATCCGAAACTTGCGGATAAAAACGTGCGTCGCGCCTTGGCACACCTTATGAATGTAGATGAAATCATTGCAAAAGTGATGAAAGGTGTTGGTACGCGCATCGTATCTCCGTTTTCGCCAGCCAAAGATTATTATGCCAAAGACTTGAAACCAATCGAATACGATATTGCGAAAGCAAAAGAATTATTGGCCGCCGCAGGTTGGAAAGATAGTGATGGTAACGGTATTGTGGATAAAAATATCAATGGGAAGGTAACGGATTTGACGTTGAGGTTTTTGGTGCCAACCGTTGCGCCAGGCGAAAACATCGGTTTGTTGTTTAAAGAGTGGTGCAAAGCCGCTGGCGTGAACATCGAAATTGATAAAAAAGAAGCCGCTGTAATGCGAGAAGATTTGAAAAAACGTAATTTTGAACTTTATTATACAGCTGCTGGCGTGGATACTGGACTCGATGACCCGCAACAATTTTGGCATAGTAGTAGCGACACTCCCGACGGTAGCAACACCTACGGTTTTGCAAACGTACAAGCCGATAAATTGATAGATCAGATTGTGGTTACGCTCGATAAAACGAAGCGCAACGAACTGTATCATCAGTTCCAGGTGTTGTTGTATGATGAGCAACCAGTCATTTATCTAACACAACCACGTTTGCGATTGGCTTATAATAAGCGTATCAGCAATATGAGTTTTTCGACACTTTCACCTAGCTATTTTGAGCAATCTTTTGAAATAAAATAGTTTTTTTAATAATTTATTTAGTAATTAAAAAAGTGTATTATGCTGACAATCAACATAATACACTTTTTTAATTTTATAAAATATAGTTAAATTATAAATTTTCCTTTGTCATAAATCTTATCGCCGTTTGCGAATATTTCGCCGTCTTTTGTCATGTCGGTTATCATATCCCAGTGTACGGTGCTTTCGTTTTTGCCGCCACATTGCAAATAAGATTGACCAATGGCCATGTGGATAGTGCCGCCTATTTTTTCATCGAAAAGAATATTTTTTGTCATGGTCTTGATGTCGTAATTCGTACCGATAGCGGCCTCGCCAAAGCGACGTGTGCCTTCGAGCGAAAAGATATGATCCAAAAAAGTTTTTCCACGTTTTGCTGTCCATTTCTCGATGAAGCCATCTTTGACCCAAAGTGTCACGTCTTCCACTTCTGTTCCCATATAGATGCAAGGGTAAGAAAAATGCACCACGCCATTCACGCTATCCTCCAACGGCGATGTATAAACTTCGCCACTCGGCATATTGGTTTGCCCATCGGAATTGATCCATTTGCGGCCGTCTGTCTTGAATGTAATGTCCGTTTGCTCGTTTTTGTAGCGAACTGTCGTGCAATTATTGAGGTGATCTGCTATATGTTGCTGACTTTTACGTACATCCAACCAAGCCTGTTCGGGGTCATTGGTCAATAATTTGCAAGCGCCGAACACGAATAGTTCATAATCTTCGAGGCTCATATTGGCTTCTTGAGCAGCTGCAATGGTCGGAAATTGACATAGATTTCGCTTTAAATTGCGGGTAGCTGTGCGCTCAAAATATTTTTTATTGAGTGGCGCAGAAGCCGCTTTTGCAATCTTGACACGTTCGGGATTCGCACTTCCGCCATCTTTTAGATTAAAAGGCGCTCTGATATGCAGATACGCATTGTACTCATTCATGGCGGCTTTGTAGGTCGGGTTGATGTATTGCAACGCCAAATCATTGGCTTCTTCATACATGATTTTACCTTGTTCTCGGAAACTTAGCTCCACATCTACTATTGCACCTTTGCGCAAAGCATGACGATAGACTTCCCGCACAAGCGGTTCGGCAAGCGTGGTAGATTGTACAAATAGTTTGTCGCCTTCTTTGATTTCCATGCAATATTGTACGAGTAATTGAGCATATTTTGAGTATATATTTTCCATTTTTTAAATCTTTTATTTTTTAAATAATTGAATATTTGAACCACAACGCAGACAGCGTTCAAAACGCTGTCTGCGTTCGGCAGCCGTGAACTCAAGCACATTCGGCAATTAAATTTTGCATTTTGCTAATTGTCAATTGCGTATTGCGTATTTTTTTTCAACTAAATAATCTCGCTATAAAAAATGCCGCACAAGCTGCTGTTGCACCAATAGCTGCCGTTTTTAATGCACCTATATAAGGATTTTGTCCTGTCATTTTGCTTTTATAAAAACCAAAAATAAGCAGACAAATAAGCGTAATGATAGATGAATAGAGCAAACCAGTAGCAGGTTGTTGCACAAAAAAGTAAGCACTCAACGGCACAATACCACCAATGACATACGAACCGCCAATATTCAGCGCACTACGAGTAGCACGTTTCGGATCTGGTTGGTCGAGTCCAAGTTCGTGTTTCATCATAAAATCGACCCATTTTTTATCGTCTTGTATGAGTTCTTGCGTCGCTCGTTCGGCGACTTCTTCACTCAAACCCATTTCGATAAAAGCGTCTTTGACTTCTTTTATTTCCCAATCGCGCTTGTGTTCGATTTCCCAATATTCGCGTTTTAGTTCGGCATTGTAATGATCTACTTCGGTTTGTCCCGAAAGGTAGCCGCCTAGGCCCATCGCTATAGCACCTGCCGCCACTTCTGCAATACCTGCTGTCGTGATGATGCCGCAACTTTGCACAGCGCCACTCAGCCCGGCTGCCAAGGCAAAAGGAACAGTCAGCCCATCGGACATACCAATTACGATGTCTTTGAGCATATCCGAACTCTGAAGATGTTCTTCGTGGTGGTGCATTTCGTGATTTTGGTCGTGATGCAAATAATGATCCATGATATAGAATTTGAAAGGGTTAAATTATTTTAGTTGTTAATTTTTTTGTGAACATACATAGTGCAGTAAGTTTTTTGTATTCGTCCAGAAGTATTAAGTATTTGAGTATTAAGTATTTAAGTCGAGAGAACAGGCTAGTAGTAAATTCTTAGATTACGTAAAAACTGCAATACTTAATACTTACATACTTAATACCAATAGGATAATTGATTAAAAA